>NZ_JBJDRF010000035.1:0-55283 GCF_044987305.1 Novosphingobium sp. ZW T3_23 | reverse complement strand
CCCGGCGACCACATCGTTTTCGGCCAGGCCTGCGGCGAGCCGACCACGCTGGTCGAGGCACTGATCGAACAGGGGGAGGCCATCGGCGGCCTCCACGCGTTCATCGCTACCAGCTTCTCCGGCCTGTTCACGCCCGAAAGCGCGCGGTCCTTCCGCCTTTCCAGCATGGGGGCGATCGGCGCGCTGCGCGGCATGACCAAGGCGAATGCGCTGGACGTCATCCCCATCCACGTCAGCCAGGTCGCCAGCCTGATCGAGGCCGGAATCATGCCCTGCGACGTGGCGATGATCCAGGTCAGCCCCGCCGATGCGCAGGGCAACCACAGCTGCGGCCTGATCTCTGACTATGTCCGCGCGGCGGTGGACAAGGCCCGCGTGGTGATCGCGGAAGTGAACGAGCAGGTGCCCTATGTACCGGGCGAAACGATCCCCGGCGCCTTGATCGACGTTGCCGTCCACGTCAGCCGCGCGCCGGTGGAAGTGGCACCTGCGAAGATCGGCCCGACGGATGAGGCGATCGCCCGGCACTGCGCCGAATTCATCGATGACGGCGCGGTGCTGCAAACCGGCGTCGGCGCGGTGCCGGACGCGATCCTGCGCCTGCTGCACGACCGCCGCGATCTGGGCGTCCATTCGGGCATGTTGGGCGACGGCCTTGTCGATCTTGCCGAAGCGGGCGTGCTGACCAATGCGCGCAAGGAGATCGATCGCGGCGTTTCCATCAACGGCGCGCTGATCGGCACGCGGCGGCTCTACGACTGGGCCGCGCACAATCCGGCGATTCGCATGACGCCCACGAGCTATACCCACGATGCTGCAACGCTCGCGCGCCTCTCGCGCCTCGTCACCATCAACTCGGCGCTCGAAGTGGACCTCACCGGCCAGGTCAACGCCGAGCAGTCGGGCGCCAGCTATCTCGGCGGCACGGGCGGTCAGGTCGATTTCGTTCGGGCCGGCGCGCGCTCTCCGGGTGGAGCTTCGCTGATCGTACTGGCGTCGACCGCCAAGAGTGGCACCTTGAGCAAGATCGTGCCCAGGCTCTCCGGCCCCGTCACCACCGCGCGAACCGAGGTGGACGTCATCGTCACCGAATATGGCGCGGCCCGCCTCAAGGGCCAGTCGCTGGGCGAGCGGGCGAAGCGGCTGCTCGAAATCGCCCATCCCGACTTCCGGGAGGATCTGGCCCGCACGGCTCACGAAATCGCGAAAAGGGGCTTCTGACGTGTCTCCAGCCGTTCTCTATCATGTCCAGGATGATGACATCGCGGTCATCACCATCGATCGGCCCGAACAGCGCAATTGCCTCAGCCGTGAAGTGCGCGAGGGGCTGCGCGAGGCATGGGCGGCATTCGAAGCCGATGCCTCCGCGCGCATCGCCGTGCTTACCGGCACCGGCGACAAGGCCTTCTGCGCGGGCGGCGACCTGAAGGAAATGGTGGAGACCGGCATGGCCGTGCCCCCGCGCGACCTCTACGCCTTGCCTTACGACACCATAGAGTTGACCAAGCCGACCATCGCCGCCGTCAACGGCCATGCTTTCGCCGGCGGCTGGATGATAGCGCAGGCCTGCGACCTCTGCGTCGCCAGCACCCATGCCAGGTTCGCCATTACCGAGGTGAAAGTCGGGCGCGGCAGTCCCTGGGCCTCGCCGTTGATCCACATGATCCCGCAGCGGATCATGATGGAGATCATGCTCACCGGAAAACCGATCACGGCGCAGCGCGCTTACGAGATCGGACTGGTCAATCGGCTGGCCGAACCCGGCGCGGTGCTGGATGCCGCTTTCGAACTGGCGCGCGAGGTGTTGGAGGGCGCTCCGCTGTCGGTGAAGGCCGCGCGCGAAACGGTGATGCTGGCAACCGAAATGGGGCGCTCCGCCGCTTTGCAAGCCGCGCGCGCCGCGCACGAGCATGCCTACAACAGCCGCGATGCCCAGGAAGGCCCGCGCGCCTTTGCCGAGAAGCGCAAGCCGGAGTGGAGCGGGCGCTAGGGTGAGCCCTAGGCAGATATAGCTAGGCCGGTGCAAGGCCAATCTTTCCGCTCTTCGTCTTAGCGATCGTATCGCGAGCGAAAGGGGCGAAGATGGCCATTCTCGGGCAGTTCCGGATACAGACCGTAACCATGGCGGCCGTCGCGGCGATAGGCGGGACGGCGCTCGTCTGCGGAATGAGCAGCCTTCTGTTCATCGACGGAATAGGGCACCGACTCGAAGCCTCGGCCGACGACACGGTGCCCAGTCTGATGCTGCTGTCCGGGATCGACGAAGGGACCAGCCGCGCGCGCTTGGCGCTGGTGGAGCAGCTGCGCCCCTCGCGCGATATGCGCAAGGGTGACGCGGATGCGGCGCTCTCCGCGCGGATCGCCGATGTCGATGCCCGGATCGTCCGCTATCGTCCGCTCGTTTCGGACGCCGGTGAGAGGCGACTGTTCGCCAGGCTGAACGCTGCCTGGGGGCAATGGAAACGGGTGGCGGCGGAGGTTCGCCTGGAATTGCGGGCAGGGCGCCGGGATGAGGCCGACGCAATTTACGAGCGATCGGCACGGGCGGGCGGGGAGGCGCTGGACCTTGCTCTGCGTGCCCAACTGGACTTCAACCGGGCCAGGGGCGAAGCCGATGGTGCCGCGGGCAAGGCCGAGGTGCGACGCGCTTTCGTGTGGATACTGGCCTTGGGAGCGGCGATCCTGATCGGGGTTGGCGCGGTGCTGGTCCTGCTGACGAACCGTCTGGCCCTGCCGCTGCGTCGTCTGACCGATGCCATGGGCGACATGGCGGGCGGCAATCTCGATCGCGATATTCCCGGAGAGGAGCAGGCGGACGAGATCGGCGACATCGCCGCCGCCCTGCGCGGCATCAAGCACGGGGTGGCCGCGCGCAGCCGGGCTGCAACCGAAACCCAGGCCGCAACCCAGAGGCACGTCGTGGAGGCGCTCGCGCGGGGTCTGGGGCTGCTCAAGGCCGGGCGTCTGGACTGCACGATCGCCCAGGCTTTCCCGGCGGAATACGAACGGTTGCGCATAGATTTCAACGATACGACGCAAACGCTCGCGCAAGTCATCGGCGATGTGGCCGAAGCGGCGCAAAGCGTCAGCAACGGTTCCTCCGAGATCGCCGTCGCGGCCGGCGACCTTGCCGAGCGCACATCTTCCCAGGCGGCCTCGCTGGAGGAGACTGCCGCCTCCGTCCGGCATGTCAGCCAAGCCATCGGCGAGACAGCGACCGTCGCGGAAGATGCGCGTCGCAATGCCCAGGATACCGAGCGAGAGGCCGTGCAGGGCGGAGAGATCATGCGCGGGGCAGCCCAGGCCATGGAGAAAATCCAGCTTTCCAGCCGCAAGATGGAGGAAATCGTCTCGCTGATCGACGGGATCGCGTTCCAGACCAACCTCCTCGCGCTGAATGCCGGGGTGGAGGCCGCGCGGGCGGGGGACGCCGGCAAGGGCTTTGCGGTGGTGGCCACCGAAGTGCGCACGCTGGCCGAGCGCTCGGCGCAGGCGGCCAAGGACATCACCGGCATCATCCGGACCAGCGCCGCCGACGTTTCCAACGGCGTGGACATGATGCGGCGAACGCAGGAGTCACTGGAGCGGATCGTTGGCCGAACGGGGGCGCTATCGGCCATGATCGGCACGATCGCGGGTTCCGCGCAGGACCAGGCGGCCGCCATCCGTCAGGTTGAGGCGGTCGTCGCGCAGATGGACACCGGCACGCAGCAGAATGCGGCACTGGTCGAGGAATCGACCGCTGCCGCGCGCGGCCTGGTCGGGGAGGCCGATCGCATGGGCGCGCTGGTCGGGCGTTTTTCGGGAGGCGATGGGGAGCCTCCGCGCCGCGCTGCGACATCCCGCTTCGAGCAGAGGGAGCCGCCCCTGCCTCCGCTCCCGCCTCCGCCTTCTTCAATGCGTGTTTCCACGGTCCTGCCGCCTCCCCGTCAGAAGCGGGCGATGACGGGCAACGCGGTCCCGGCGGAAGACGACTGGTCCGAATTCTGACGCCCGGCACGCGGTCCGCGTGCCGGGTAACCTGCCACCGTGGCCGCTTTTTTAGCTCTCGAACTTCACGCCTTCATGCGTGCCGCCGCTGCGCCAGTCGCCCAGCATGTCTCGGAAAGCGTCCCAGCCAGCCATGTAGCCACGGAAAAGCGCCCACTTGGGGTTCTTCTCGCCCTCGTTGTTGAAGTAGCTGGGCGTGCATTCGCTCTGGAAGTCGGAGAAATCGACCTCGTTTTCCTTGCAGTGCGCGCAGTAGCCCTCGACGCCTTCCTTCGTGGCGGAAACCGTGCTGGCACCCCGACGCTGGGTCTCGCCGATCATGAAGGCGATGTGCTCCGCCTGGCGCCCGAACTGTTCGGTGGTGGAGGAGTTCGTCGCGCCCTGGATATAGCCCATGTAGAACATCGCCGGGAATTCGTCTGTGATCACGCCGTGGAACGTGCTCGCGCCGTCGGTCCAGTGGTCGTAGATCGACTTGCCGCCGCGTCCTTCCACGGTGTCGATACCCCAGCGGCGCTTGAGATCGCTGGTCACCTCGAAGCCCGAGGCGAAGACGATCAGGTCCACTTCGTGCTCCACCCCGTCTGCGACGAAGCCCTTGTCCGTCATCCGCTCAACGCCCTGCGTCGCGGAAACGTCGATCAGCGTGACGTTGGGCTGGTTGAACGCGGGGTAGTAGTCATTGTTGGACAGCGGCCGCTTGCACATGAAGCGGAAGTACGGCTTCAGCTTCTCGGCCGTGTCCTTGTCCTCGACGATGGATTCCACGCGGCGGCGCAGGCGTTCCATCACCTGGAAGTCCACGACTTCGCGGCGGTCCATGAATTCCAGCGGATCGAGCGCGGGCCAGCCTTCCTCGCCCAGCTCGATGGCGAGGTTGCGGCTGATCTCGGTCCAGATATCGCAGATCAGATCGGGCTCGCCGGGGATGAAGAACTGCTGCGCGGCGCGGTGGAAATTAGCCATGCGCTCCTGCTGCCAGCCGGGCTGGAGCGAGGCGGCCCATTCGGGATTCGTCGGCGGATTGGGCCGCTCGTCGATGTTCGAAGGCGTGCGCTGCAGCACGTAGAGGTGCTTGGCGTACTTGGCGAGGTGCGGCACCGCCTGGACCGAGGTCGCCCCGGTGCCGATGATGGCGACGCGCTTGTCGCGCAGTTTTTCCAACTCCGGCGCGGTCCACGAACCGCCGGTATAGTCATGCTCCCACCGGCTGGTGTGGAACATCTTGCCCTTGAAGTCGTGGATGCCGGGGATGCCGGGCAGCTTGGGCATGTTCATCACGCCGCCCGCCATGACCACGAAGCGCGCGCGGATGTCGTCGCCGCGGTTGGTGGTCACGTGCCAGCGCTTGATGCTCTCATCCCAGCGGATGCCAGTGACCAGCGTGTGGAACAGTGCCTTGTCGGCCAGCTCGAAGCGCTCGGCCATGTCCTGGCAGTACTGCTGGATTTCCCAGCCGTCGGAGAACTTCTTGCTGGGCATGAAGCCCGTTTCTTCCAGCAGCGGCAGGTAGCAGTAGGCGTCGTTATCGCACTGCACGCCGGGATAGCGGTTCCAGTACCAGACGCCGCCGAAACCGCCGGCATGGTCGATGTTGCGGACGTTGGAGACGCCTTGCTTATGCAGGTGATAGCCGGCGAGAATGCCCGAGAATCCGGCGCCGAGGATGGCAACGTCGATATCCTCGACCAGCGCCTCACGCTCCGCCACAGACGTGAACGGATCATGCGCGTAATTGTCGGAAAAGTCTTCGGTCGGCTGCACGTACTGCTCGCCGCCTTCTCGCCGCATGCGCTTGTCGCGCTCCTGGCGATACCTGGCCTTGAGCGCCGGGATGTCGAGTTCCTCGGGCGAAGGCACGTCGGTCTTGAAGCAGGTCATTTCCATCGAACGGGCATCCTCTTGGCGGCGACTCTGCTCCGGTCGCCCTCTCGCTGCCGAATCTGGCGCAGCACTGCGTTAGTTGTCAACAGTGTTGTTCATTAAGTCTCGGCGTTTTCCGTTGCCATCTTGAACGAATAGCCGATGTGATCGACATGCCCGTGCAGCCCGAAATCGATCAGTTCCGACTTGTCGTGGAAAGCTTCGGAGGCGGCGGCGACGTCCTCGATCGTCCAGTGCGGGCGGTAGACGCCGCGCGTTTCCGCCACGAACATGCGCGCCACGCGGCCCGCCATCGAGGCGATCAGCTCACCCGTCACCGGGCATTCTTCGTGCGCCAGCCAGCCGACCACCGGAGCCACGAGTTCGGGCTCCATCGGCGGGTACTGCGAGATGTCGATCCCCTCGGCCATGCGCGTCACCGCGCCCGGCACGATCACGTTGCACTTCACGTCGTGTGCCTCGCCTTCGAGCGCGGTGATGTTGGAAAGCCCCAGCATCGCCGACTTCGAGATGCCGTAGTTCACGCAATTCTCGTTGCCGTAGAGGCCGCCGACCGAGCTTGTGAGCACGATGCGGCCATATCCGGCATCGCACATCGGCCCGAACGCGGCCTGCACCACATGGAACGCGCCCAGCAGGTGGACGTCGAGCACGGCATGAAGGTCCGCGCTGGAAAGCTCGCGGATCGAGCCATAGCGGACGTTGCCGGCATTATGGACCAGCACGTCGATCCGGCCCCATGTCTCGAGCGCGGCCTGCACTATGGCCTTGCCGCCCTCCGGCGTGGCGACGGAATCGGTGTTGGCGATGGCTTCGCCGCCCGCTGCTACGATCTCGTTGACCACTTGCTGCGCCACGCTCACGTCCGCGCCGGGCGCATCGAGATCGCCCCGGATCGCGCCGCCCAGATCGTTCACCACCACCTTGGCGCCGCGTTCTGCCAGCAGCAGGGCATAGGCCCGACCCAATCCGCGGCCGGCCCCGGTGATCACGGCAACGCGGCCGTCGAAACGCATCTCTTCCATGGTAAGCTCTCCGGGTTGGCCGCAAAACGAAGCGATCTCTTTTTCGTCTAGCGATCGAATATGCGCACGCACCCGGCAGGAGCAATCGAACAAAGCCGCCTGAACGTCGCCGGGGCGATAGTGCGTGCCGATTGGGCCTTCACGTTGCCTGCCCCGGAAGCGCTGGATAGGCTCGGCCGGAAAAGAACGGCTGCAAGAGCGCCGGACGAGAGGACGATTTCACCGATGCTCGAACCCGCAGGACGTAATCACGGCGTCGTTTCCGCCCGCCCCGCCGAGGGCTGGGTGCTGCACCGACTGACTCCGCCCACCCGCCTCTACAGCGCCAATGGCCTGCGAACCGGTGCCGACGGGCGCATCTATGTCGCGCAAGTAGGGGGCAGCCAGATCAGCGCGGTCGATCCCGATAGCGGCGCAGTGGAGATTGTCAGTCCCATGGGCGGTGCGATCACCGCGCCGGACGACCTGGCTTTCGACGAGGCGGGCAACCTCTACGCCACCGAGATCACCGAAGGCCGCGTCTCCATCTTGCGCCCGGACGGCAGCAGCGAAGTGGTCTGCGGCGACGTGCCGGTGGCCAATCCGATCACCTACTCGCAAGGCCGTCTGATCGCGGCAGGTTGCCGGATGGGATCGCAGATCCTCGAACTGGATCGGAACGGCGGCGCGCCGCGTGTGATCGCGGGCGACGTGCCGATGCCCAACGCCTTCGAAGTCGGCCCGGATGGCAAACTCTACATCCCGGTGATGGGCGCCAACGCGATCTGGCGCATCGATCTGGATGGCAGCGGCGAACCCGAAGTGGTCTGCGGCGACCTTGGCGTGCCGGACTCGGTGAAGTTCGACAGCGACGGCATGATCGTCTCCACCCAGGTCGCCAGCGGGCAGGTGTTGCGCATCGATCCGCGCACCGGGGTGAAGACGGTGCTGGCTGACATCGGCGCGGGCCTCGACAACTGCACCTTCGTGGGCGACCGCCTGTTCATCTCGCACATCCTCGGCTCCATCCACGAGATTACCACGCCCAAGGCGGCGGGCGGTCTGGTGAAGCCCCTGATCGACAAGGGCCTGCAATGGCCGCTGGACGTCGCCATGGGCGAGGACGGCGTGCTGTGGATTGCCGACGGAGGGTTCGTGTTCTCGCTTCGCGCAGGCGAGGCGGTGAAGCTGGAGGGCATGTTGTTCAGCCCCAGCTTCCCCGGCTACTCGCGCGGCGTAGCGGCGGCGGGCGCAGGGACGATGATCGTCACCACCGCCAATGGCGAAGTCGCGAAATTCCATCCCGCCGGGCCTTCCAGCGAGGTTTTGGCGAGCGGCTACGACCAGTTGATGGGCGTCGCGCTGGCGCCTTCCGGCGCGGTGGTCTTCGCGGAATACGGCACCGGCAAGGTTCACTCGGTGCACAATGGCAAAGTAGAGGAACTGGCTTCCGGGCTCGACCGGCCCAAGGGCGTGGCGGTAGCCGGGGACGGCGCCGTCTACGTGGCCGAAAGCGGCGCAGGCCGGGTGGTGAAGCTGGTCGGCGGCCGTACCGAGACGGTGCTGGACGATCTCGTCCGCCCGGAAGGCCTCGCGATCCGTAACGGCACCGTGACCGTGCTCGACGTGAAGCGCCGCGAAGCGATCCAGTGCGACCTTTCCGGCGGCGCGCGCGAAGTGATCGCGGCGGGCCTGCCGGTCGGCGCGCCCGAGGGCACCGATCCCAAGCCGCTGGGCGGCGTGGGCGACATGTGCGGACCGATGGGGAACATGACCGGGCTCGACGTGGGGCCGGACGGCACGGTGTGGATCTGCGGGGATCTCGAAGGCACCGTTCTCGCACTCAGGAGGGCGTAACATGCTCAAGCAGATCTGCTTTTTCCGGAAACGCCCGGACATGACCATGGACGAGTTCATGGACTACTACGAGAACCAGCACTCGCAGCTGTCCAAGAAGATGGGTGCGCAGCCGGCGATCCCGGGCGCGGTGCGTTATGTCCGGCGCTATCTGGTGCCGGAAAAGAACCCGATCACCGGCGAAGTGCACGATCCGGGCTTCGATTGCGTGATGGAAATCTGGTGGAACAGCCGCGAGGACTTCGAGCGCTCGCAGGCGATCATCAGCGATCCGGCGCGCCTGCCGATGACCAAGGCGGACGAAGAGAAGCTGTTTGCCAGCCACGCCAACCCGGTCTGCACCTGCATCGAATACGATTCGCCGATGGGGCCGAACGGCGAGGCCACGCGGGTCGAGCTTTCCTACGGTGACTGAGATGACGGCCCGTCAGGAGTGGCGGCAGTTCGGGCTCGTGCCGGTGGCGGCGGGGCTCGGCTATGCCACCAGCGTGATCCACATCTACGGCATCGGGCCCTATATCGGCCCGGTGGCGGAAGCGATGGGCTGGACCCGTACCGAAGTGACCTTCGGGCTGACCATTGCGACTTTGGTGCAGGCGGTGGGCGGCGTGTTCATCGGCCTTGCGGTCGACCGCTTCGGCCCGCGCCGGTTCGGAGTGATCGGCATCGTGTTGCTGACGCTGGCTTTCGCCCTGCTCGGTACGACGGGGGAGAACCTGTCGCACTGGTACTTGCTCTGGGGGCTGATCGCGATGGTTTCGCTGCCGGTGCAGGCTTCGGTCTGGACGAGTGCGGTGGCATCCCGCTTCGAGCTTTCGCGCGGGATGGCGCTGGCGGTAACACTCTGCGGCGCCTCGATCGCGGCCGGGCTGTTTCCGATCATCGGCACCTGGGCGATCAAGACGTTCGGTTGGCGGCTGGCCTTCGCCGTACACGGTGGGCTGTGGTTCGTGATCGCAGCGCCGGTGATATTCCTGTTCTTTCGCGGGGCGCACGATCGCGGCCGGCGCAAGGAGCCTGCGCCGGCCAAGCGCGAGTTGTCCGGCGTTTCGTTGGGGGAAGGGCTCCGCTCCAGCGTCTACCACCGCCTGTTCGTGGCGAGTCTGCTGTTCACCTTCACGATCATCGCCATCGTCGTCCACTTCGTCTCGATCCTCGGCGATCGCGGCGCCGACCCGATGACGGCGGCGGCGATTGCCTCGTTCGTCGGCTGGTTCTCGCTGGCAGGAAGGCTCGGGACCGGGGTGCTGCTCGATCGCTTCCCGGCCTCGCTGGTTGGCGCAGCCGTGTTCCTGCTGCCGGTGCTGGGCTGCCTCCTGCTGCTCGGCTCGGGCACGTCGTTCCTCGCGCTGGCGCTCGCCTCGGGGCTGATCGGGCTGACCTTGGGGGCGGAGATCGACGTGGTGGTCTATCTGATCACCCGGCATTTCGGTCTCAGGAACTTCGGCGGGCTCTACGGCGGCGTGTTGGCGGCACTGTCGATCGGCACGGCGGTCGGCCCGCTGGTCGCCGCACTGATCCACGACCGGACGGGCAGCTACGAAATGTTCCTCTACCTGGCGATCGCCACGATGGCCGCGAGCAGCCTTGCTATCGGCACCCTGCCGCGAAGCAGCCTGAAATTCGCGCCGGTCGCCGCCGGGTAGCGCCACGGCGATTGGCCTTGCGTGCGAATAATGGGATAACGACCGCAAATCGGCGCGAAACATATTGGGAAGAGAGCGATGGGTGAGCAGGGCAGGATCGTGCAGTCGGCCGAGGATCTGGCTGTCCCGGTTCGCGTCCCGGCGGAGGCCTATATCTCGCCGGACTACGCCAGGGCCGAGCGTGACAGGCTTTGGCGCAAGGTCTGGCTCCAGGCCGGGCGACTGGAGGATATCACCGAAGTCGGCGATTTCATCACATTCGATATCCTGGACGATTCGGTGATCGTGGTCCGTGCCTCCGAAACCGAGATTCACGCCTTCCATAACGTCTGTCCGCACCGCGGCCGCAAGCTGGTGGATACGCCGGCCGGCAAGCGCAATGCGCGCGGAACGCGCCGCAACTTCATCTGCGGCTATCATGGCTGGACCTTCGGGCTCGACGGCGCGAACACCTATCTGGAGCATCAGGAAGACTGGCAGGGCCACCTGTGCGGCGGCCGTGCCGATCTCGGCGTAGTCAAGGTCGGCACCTGGGGTGGCTGGATCTGGATCAACCTCGATCCCGACGCGATGCCGCTGGCCGAATACCTGCACCCGGCGGCGGACATGCTCGATCCCTACGGACTCCAGAACATGCGCCCGCGCTGGCGCAAGTGGGTGGTGTTCGAATGCAACTGGAAGGTTGCCATGGAAGCCTTCTGCGAAACCTATCACGTTTCCACCACACACCCGGAGTTCATGGAATTCGGCCAGTTTCGCGGCTGGGCGCGCAACCAGGGGCTGCACTCCAACATCGGCTACGAGGCGCCCAAGGGGCAGGAGGAGGATTCCGGCAAGCTGCGCCTGGGCGCCGGAGAAGACCCCCGCCTGACCACGGCGGACATGCAGAACTTCACCTGGGCCAATGCCAATACCAACACGACGATGACGCTGGTGGGCGTCGCCAATCGCCTCAAGGACGAACTGCCGGAGGGTACGCCCGCCGCCGAAGTCTCTGCCTACTGGATCGGCACGGCGCGCAAGGAGGACGCGGAACGCGGCGTGCTCTGGGCACAGGTTGACCCGCAGCATACCGCGCAGGCCGGCACGGCCTGGCAGATATTCCCGAACTTCCAGATCGGCCACGCGGTCAACAACATGCTCTGCTACCAGGCCCGGCCCTATGGCACCGACCCGGACAAGTGCATCTTCGAAGCGGCGGTCTACGAACTCTGGCCCGAAGGCGAGGCGCCCGAAACCGAATGGGACTATACCGAGCCCGCCGACTGGCCGCCGGTGCTCCAGCAGGACTTCGCCAATATGGCCGCCGTCCAGCAAGGGATGAAGAACGCAGGCTTCCGGGGCGCGCAGCCGAACCCCTACATGGAGCGGTCGGTGGCGAGCCTGCACATGAACCTTGCCCGCTTCATGGGTACCGGCGCGCCGGAGACCTATTGAGAGCAGCGCGATGGAACCGATGCCGCTCGTCCATGTCAGTTGGGCCCTGGCCGACAACGCCGCGCGCCCAGCATGCGACGCCTTCTTCCGCGATGTGTTCGGGGCGAGCACCGCGCATGAAATCCTGATCACGCCGGAGACCGAAAAGCTGGGGCTGGATCGCGAGGAAAGCCTGCTGATGATCGGCGACTCGATGGTGATCCCCATTGCTCCGGCTGGTCGCGGCGTGCAGCAGGGCCATCCTTTGGGAGACATGCTGCGCCGCTCGGCGGGGCCGGGGCGGTGGATCGGCGTTGCGCTGAAGGTCAGCGATCTCGCCGCCGCCGATGCCTGGTTCGCCGCGCGCGGGTTCAAGCGGCACTACGATCCGGGCATGGAATCCTTCTATTTCATCGTCCCACGCGGGCAGGTCATGGGCCTGCGGCTGGAGATCGTGCGGCAGGACATGCCCGGAGACCCGCGCCGGGATCCGTCATGGCGACCGGCGTCCGATCATCCACTCGGGATAGAAGGCCTTCAGGCCATCGGTCTCTCCTGCGACTCGCCGGAAAACGCCGCCGAATTGTTCCACGGGAAACTTTCCTGGCCGCAGCTGCGCCTGCGCGATCTTCCCGAGGCAAAGTGCCTGGCGTTCGCGATGGGCGATACGGTGCTGGAAGTGTTGACGGATCGCAGGGAAGACGGCCCTGTCGCGCGTCATGCCCTTGACGTGAAAGGCATCTGCCACCTCGCGTTCAAGGTCCGCGATGCCCGCCGCGCGGCGCAATACTTGCGCGGCCTTGGCCTGCCGCTGATCGGCGATGTCGAGGATCGCTTCGCCATCGCGCCCGATGCCGCGCAGGGGCGCTTGATCTGGTTTACCGAAACGACCCCGCCCGGCTATCCGGCGCCGGGCTCCCGCCTGGCCGAGTTCGCTGCCCAGCCGCAAACCTAGCCGGGCAGCCTCTCAGGCGATCCTTACTTCGCTTCCGCCAGTAGCTTCGCCGCTTCGGGCGATGACCAGTCGTTGCCGCCGGTATAGCGCCAGACTTCCCGGCCCTGGCTGTCGAACAGCACGGTTACCGGCAGATTGCCACCGTACTGGAAGCCCAGATCGCCGTTCTCGTCCACCCAGGGCTGGATATTGTCGAGCTTGCGGCGGCGCAGGATCTCGATGACCTTGTAGGTATCACCGGTGTCCTGCGAGATCGGCAGGATCTGGACCTTCCCATTGGGATCCTTGGCCAGCGCTTCCAGCGTCGGCATCTCGGCAATGCAGGGCGCGCACCAGGTGGCCCAGAGATTGATCAGCAGCGGCTTGCCCTTCAACGACATCAGGTCAAGGCTCTCGCCGGTATTGTCGACCAGGGTCACGTCGGGAAGCGGCTCGCCCTTGTGCGAACGATCGACCTTGCCCGTTGGCGTCACGGCGGCCTGTGTTGCCGGAGCGGCGGTTTCGGAAGCCTTTTGTTGCGCGTCCTTGCCGCTTTGCCTATCGCAGCCCGCGATCAGGAGGGCGCCGGCCCCCGCGACGGAATACAGGACGAGCGACTTGAGCGATTTCGAAGACAGCAAGGCGGCGGGCTCCAACCAGATGTGGGGTGGACGGTTCGAAGGTGGACCGTCTGCAATCATGCGCGAGATAAATGCCTCGATCCCCTTCGACAAGGCATTGTGGCGGCAGGACATCGCCGCCAGCAAGGCGCACGTCGCGATGCTGGGCGCATGCGGCGTGGTTTCGGGCGAGGATGCGATCACGATTCGCGACGGTCTGGACAAGGTTGCGGCCGAGTACGAAGTCTCCGGCGTCCCGGAAAACTGGGATCTCGAAGACATCCACATGACCACCGAAGGCCGTCTGGCCGAGCTGATCGGCCCGGTCGCCGGACGCCTGCACACCGCCCGTTCGCGCAACGATCAGGTCGCCACCGATTTCCGCCTCTGGGTGCGCGATGCGGTCGATCAGGCCGATGCGGGCCTGGAAGCGCTCCAGCGGGCGCTCGTCACCCGCGCCGGTGAGCATGCCGATTCGATCATGCCCGGGTTTACCCATCTGCAAACCGCGCAGCCGGTGACGCTGGGCCATCACCTGATGGCCTATTACGAGATGATCGGCCGCGACCGTTCACGCCTTGCCGATGCCCGCAAGCGCATGAACCGCAGCCCGCTGGGCGCGGCGGCGCTGGCCGGCACCGGCTTCCCGATCGACCGTGTTATGACGGCGCAGGCGCTCGGCTTCGACGGGCCGACCGACAACAGCCTCGATTCGGTGTCGGACCGCGATTTCGCGCTCGATTACCTGATGGCCGCCGCGCAGTGCTCGCTGCACCTCTCGCGCCTGGCGGAAGAGTTCATCATCTGGGCCAGCCAGCCCTTCGGTTTCGTGGCACTGCCCGATTCGCTGTCCACCGGCAGCTCGATCATGCCGCAGAAGAAGAATCCCGACGCGGCAGAATTGGTGCGCGGCCATTCGGGTCGGATCGTCGGTTGCCTGACCAGCCTGATGATCACGATGAAGGGCCTGCCGCTCGCCTATTCGAAGGACATGCAGGACGACAAGCCGCCGGTGTTCGAGGCGGCCAGCCTGCTGGCGCTGTCGATCGCGGCGATGACCGGCATGGTCGCGGAAACCCGCTTCCGCACCGATCGCATGCGCGGCGCCGCCGAACTGGGCTTCGCCACCGCCACCGATCTTGCCGACTGGCTGGTGCGCGAAGGCAACATTCCCTTCCGCGAGGCGCACCATATCACCGGTTCTGCGGTGAAACTGGCCGAGCAGCGCGGGATCGCACTCGATCAATTGCCGCTGGACGATCTCAAGGCCATCGACAGCCGCATCGACGAGCGCGTATTCAAGGCGCTCTCGGTCGAGGCATCGGTCGCCGCGCGCAAATCGCACGGCGGCACCGCGCCCGAGCAAGTACGCCTGCGCGTGGCCGAAGCCCGGCTCGCGCTCGGTCTGGAGTAAGCCTGATGCGCAAGACTGCCGCCCTGATCCTGCTTCTCGCGCTTTCGGCCTGCGGCCAGAGGGCGGCGCTGGCATTGAAACCGGGGCAGCAGCTTCCGCCCGCACCTTACGGCCGCGAGCAGAAACCGGCCAGCTCCGAGCTGCTCCAGACGCCGACGCTGGCGATCCCCGAACGCAGCGTCGAATTGCGGACCCGCTCCGAGCCACGGAACGACGATCCCTTCGATCTTCCGCCTCCCGAATAAGCTTTCCGGCCGAACAAATTCCAGGCCGAATAGGCCTCTCCTATACAGAGATATCCATGGACCATTTTGCCCTGAATGACGGCGAGCTTTTCGCCGAGGACGTGCCGCTGGCCGCGATCGCCCGCGAAGTCGGCACCCCCGTCTACGTCTATTCCCGTGCGACGCTGACGCGCCACGCCCGCGTGTTCCGCGAGGCCCTGGCCGAACTGCCCAGCGTCCACATTGCTTTCGCCGTGAAGTCCAACCCGAACGTTGCCGTGCTGCGCCTGCTGGCGAACGAGGGCTACGGGGCCGACGTCGTCTCGGAAGGCGAGATGAACCGCGCGCTGGCAGGCGGCATCCCGGCTGCTGACATCGTCTTCTCGGGCGTGGGCAAGACACGCCGCGAGCTGACGGCCGCCGTGAAGGCGGGGATCGGCCAGTTCAACCTCGAAAGCGAGGAAGAGGGCGTGGAGCTGGCGGAAATCGCCGCTTCGCTCGGCCTGCGCGCGCCTTGTGCGCTCCGCGTCAATCCGGATGTGGATGCGCGTACCCACGCCAAGATTTCCACCGGCAAGGCGGACAACAAGTTCGGCGTTCCCTACGATCGCGCGGCCGGGATCTACGCCCGCCTTTCCGCCCTCGCCGGGCTGGATATGAAGGGTTTGGCCGTCCACATCGGCAGCCAGATTTCCGACCTCGAACCTTCGCGGCTCGCTTTCATCAAGATGGGTGAGCTGATGGAAGCGATCCGCGCCGAGGGGCTTTCGGTGACGCACATGGACCTCGGCGGCGGGCTCGGCGTGCCTTACAAGGCCAGCGATTCGCTGCCGACCCCGCAGGAATACGGCGCGATGGTCGTCTCGGTGGCGAAGGACTGGGGCGTTACCCTGATGTTCGAACCGGGGCGCGTGATCAGCGGCAACTCCGGCGTACTGGTCACCGAAGTGGTGCGCGTGAAGGAAGGCGTGGTGAACCCCTTCGTCGTCGTCGACGCGGCGATGAACGACCTTGCCCGCCCGGCCATGTACGATGCCTGGCACGACTTCGCGGCGGTGAAGCCCAATGGTCGGACGATGACGGCCAACATCGTCGGCCCGATCTGCGAAAGCTCGGACACCTTCGCGATGGGCCGTGAAATCGATGAAGTGGCAAGCGGCGATCTCGCGATCTTCCGCACCGCCGGCGCCTATGGCGCGACGATGGCGAACACCTACAACAGCCGCGCGCTGGTGCCGGAAGTCATGGTCGATGGCGGGAAGTGGGCGGTGGTTGCCGCTCGCATCGAACCCGAGACGATCCTCTCGGCCGAGACGGTGCCGGATTGGCTCGCCTAAAGCCAGCTTGGAGGGCGGTGGTTCATGATCGACAGCCTGCCGCTTTTCCACCGCATCGCCGGACGCCCGGTGGTGGTGACCGGCCAGGGCGAGGCGGCCGAGGCCAAGCGCCGACTTGTCGAGCGCGCAGGCGGACAAGTGGTTGGCAACCTCGCTGAGGGGATCGCGCTGGGCGCGCGGATCGCCTTCATCGCCGAGGAGGACGAGGCAGCCGCGCGCGAGGGCGTAACGCAGGCGCAGAAGGCAGGGCTGCTGGTCAATGCCCCGGATCGCCCCATGCTGTGCGATTTCACGGTGCCTTCCGTCCTCGACCGTTCGCCGGTTCTGCTGGCGATCGGAACCGGCGGGGCTTCGGCCGGGCTGGCCAAGCAGTTGCGTCTGCGGCTGGAAGCGCTGCTGCCGCAAACGCTGGGCGCGCTGGCGCAGGCACTTCTCGCGGCGCGACCCGCCTTGCGCGCCCGTTTTCCGGACGCGGGCGAGAGGCGCCAGGCGCTAGACGCGGCGTTGGGGCAGGGCGGCGCGCTCGACCCGCTGGGCGATGCCGGTCCGGAGCGCGTGGCGCAATGGCTATCGGGAGCGGATGACCCGGCAAGCGAAACCGTTGAGATCGTGTTGCGCAGCGCGGACCCCGACGACCTGACTTTGCGCGAGGCACGCCTTCTGGGCTCCGCCGACATCCTCCTTCACGAAGAGGGCGTACCCGCGGCCATCCTGGACCGCGCGCGCGCCGATGCCGGCCGTCGTGTCATCGGCGTGCAGGTGCGGCATGAAGAAACCGTTCGCGGTCTGCTCGTTATCCTGAGGGCCGCAGGGTAGGCGCTTAAACCCTAGAACATCCCGCCGGCGAGCGCGTCGATCGCGCCTTGCAGGATCACGGCCGCCGCGGCGGAATCGATCCGCGTCGCGCGCTTGGCCCGGCTCATGTCCTGTTCCAGCAGCCCGCGCTCCGCGCCGGTGGTGGACCAGCGTTCGTCCCAGAGCAGGATCGGCAGGCCGAGCGCGCCGAGATTGCGGGCATAGGCGCGGCTCGATTGCGCGCGCGGGCCTTCGGAGCCGTCCATGTTGAGCGGCAGGCCGATGACGATGCCCTTGATCGATCGCTCGCGGATCAATTCCATCAGCAGCTCGCGGTCGGCGCCGAACTTGCCCCGCTTCAGCGTCTTGCCGGGAGAGGCGAAGCGCCAGCCCGGATCGCAGAAGGCGGTGCCGATCGTTTGCGTACCAAGGTCCAGGCCAAGCAGCGCGCCGCCGGATTCGGGCAGGGCATCGCGATAGTCCAGCGCGCTGGTGGTGATCACTGTGCCTTCTGCCATGTCGCAACCCGTCTTTCGAAATCCGCGCGAAGGTTCGCCCAGAACAGGGTGACGTCATAGAGATGGTAGTTGTTTCCGGGAAGCACGTAGGGGCCCATGTTCAGCGCGGGAGGCGGTCCGATGTGGAGAAAGTTGTCGGGTCCGCAGGTGGCGGGGACGGTCGCTTTCGCCAGGGTGCCGCTGGCCGCGCGCGAATCGGGGCGGAATTCGGGAACCAGCGTGCCCAGATTGGCCGCCGCATCGGCGCTGCCACCCTCGCCCCCGGTCAGGGGATTGGTGCAGAGGAACGGGCTTGCGGCCACGCTCTGCCCGTCAAGCCCGGTGCGGCGGCCGTAGGCGGTGAGCAGCATCTTCGTATCGGCGGGATCGGCAACGGAGAGCCAGCTTGCAACGCAGCCCGTCTGTTCCGGCTTGGCGCAGGCAGGCAGGCCCATCTTCGGCAGATCGTGCGCCAGCGAAACCGGCCAGCCGATCACGTAGGCGGCGATGACGCGTTTGGCGAGGGGCTTGCCCGCCACGCGATCGCGCAGGACGCGGCGCAGCAGGAAGGCGCCCTGGCTATGCCCGGCGACCACGATGGGACGCCCGCGCGGCACGCTCTCCACGAACTGGTCGAAGGCGGCAAGAACGTCCGAAAAGGCCAGGTCGATGGCGCGGTTGGCTTCGGGCGCGCCAGTCAGGAACGCGCCGATGGCTGCCTGCCGGTAGCGCGGCGCGTAGATGTCGGCGCGGTTGAAGGGACTGGCCATGCCCTTGACGAACAGCGCCGCGCGATCCTGCGAGAAGGCGTCTGTCAGGTCTCCGTTCCAGGCGCTGCGCGCGACGAGGCTGGTGGGGTGGACGAAGAACACCGCCACCTTGAGCCGGGTTTTCGGCGCTTCCACCCCGGGCGGCAGCCAGCGCGAGGGATCGTCCGCCATGTCCGGCCGGGCGATCCACATCCCGGCGTCGCGCCAAGCCTCGGGGCCGAGTGCGTCCTTCTGTGCGTATTCGACGTTCGGGACGAAGGCCAGCTCGGTCAGGTCTTCCGACCAGAGGCGCAAGGCCACGAACAGGCCGATGACGATAAGGACAAGAATGGCAATGACGTAGAGGAACTTGCGAGCCATGCTTCAGGGTCTCGCCTGCCGGGCCGCGTTGGTCAAGCGGGGGCGGCCATGGTTGGCGCAGCGGCGATATCGCCGTGGTTGTCGGGGCCGTCGTCGTCCGGCCCGTCTTCCTCCAAAGTGCCTCGGCCGTTGCGGTCTGCCTCGCGTTCCAGCCAGATCTTGATCATGGCGACCAGCGGATCGGCCAGCGCCAGTCCGAGCAGGCCGAACAGCACGCCCATGACAAGCTGCGCCGCCAGCACCAGCGCGGGCGGCAGGTCCACCGTCTTGCGCGCGATCATCGGCACGATCAGGTAACCGTCGATCAGATGGATCAGCACATAGACGAAGATCGTGTAGAGCCCCATCTCGTAGCCGCCGGAAAAGCCGACCAGGATCATGATCATGCCGGAAATCGGCGCGCCGATGTTGGGCAGGAAGGCGAGAAGGCCGGTGATGAGGCCGAGCAGGGCGGCCATCGGCACGCCGTAGAATTGCAGCATCGCCCAGGTGAACAGGCCCTCCACGATCATGCCAATCAGGCGGCCGAACAGCAGGCGGCGCAGGGCCTGGCCCATGATCGCCGCCGTGGCCTCGAAGTGATCGCGACGCTCGATCGGCAGCATCCAGCCCACGCCGCGCCGATAGAGCCGAGGCTCCAGCGCGAAGTAGATCCCCAGCACGAGGATCAGGAACAGCGTGGTGAACACGCCGATCAGGCCGCCCACCACCCGCGTCACCTGGCCGATGCCGCCAACCGCCTCCTGGGCCATGCCCCGCAGGTCGGTGATGCGCGGCTGGATGCCGTGCGCGCGCAGCCAGGACAGTCCGTGACGGAACTGGCTTTCGATGGTGGAGGGAAGTTCGGCGGCCTGCAAGGCGATCTGGCTGCCGGCGAAACGGCCGACCCAAAGCAGGAACAGCATGGCCAGCAGCAGGACCAGTATAACGCAGACGCCGCGGGGCAGGGGAACGACCTTGCGCAGCACCCGCGCCCCGCCGTCTATCAGCGCGCCGAACACGATGCCGCCGAAGATCACCAGCAGCGATTGCGAGAGGAATACGGTCAGCGCCAGCAAGGCTGCCATGCCGATCCAGACGAAGGCCTTGCGCGCTTCGGTGCGGATCAGCGGATCGGAAATATCGGTGGGGCCCGCTCGTTCGGCAAGATCGCTTCCCGCCTCCTGCTTCGGCCCCGACGACATCAGTGCGATGCCTCCGACGTATCATTCCCTCGGGGCCAGGCTTTGGCAGGCTCGATCGGCGGACGCAGGCTTGTAAACGCCCGGCCGGGACGCAGCGCGCTCCACCAGGTCAACGGGTTCCAGCCCTGGGTGCCGTCCAGTGAGAAGGTGATGAATTCCGCCCGTCCGCCGACGTTCGACAACGGCACCGGGCCGCCCAGGCCGCCATTGGGCTGGCCGAACATGTCCGTTTCGAACGGCGCACGGCTGTCGGCCGAGCGATCGCGATCGTCGCCCATCAGGAAGACGTGGCCTTCGGGCACCTTGACCTCCGGGTAGTTGTCCAGTTCCTGGTTCAGGTAGTCGATAACCTGGTAACTGGCGCCGTTGGGCAATGTTTCACGGTAGGTCGGCATTTCGTAGACATCCCGGCCGCTGGGAAGGCGGGTGCGGAACTGTTCGAAGCCTTCGTAGCAGTGGCCCGGCTCGGCATCGCCCTCGCACTTCAGCGAATCGTCGGCGGCGATGCGGACCGGAGGCTCCATTTCGCGCGGTACGAACCTGCCGTTGAGCCGGATGCGGCCGTCGATCACGGCGATGCGGTCGCCGGGGAGGGCGACAACCCGCTTGATGAGGTCAGCCTTGCGGTTTCCTGGCACGACGATGACGATGTCGCCGTATTCCGGCGTGCGGCCCAGCAAACGCCAGGTGCTGCGCGGCAGGAGATGGAAGCTGATCGAGGACCAGTTCCAGCCATAGGGATACTTGGAAACGACCAGCCGGTCGCCCACCAGCAGTCCCGGCATCATCGATATCGAGGGAATGTAGAACGGCTTGGCGATGAAGGAATGGAATGCCAGCACGCCCAGCAGCATCAGCGCAAGGCCGCGCAGTTCCTGGAACCAGTTGACCTTGTCCGCAGCCGGCGGGGCCTGCACGGGCGCCTGGCTGAGGGTCGGCTTCGGCTGTTGGATCATGTCCCGGAGATACTCGGCGTCAGGATGGGGAGAGGGGGCGCGCTTCGATGATCACGAAGGCTTGCGCCCATGGATGATCGTCCGTGAGCGTGAGGTGAACCACGGCCTCGTGTCCGGCTGGAATCATGGCGTCCAGCCGCTCTTTCGCGCCGCCGGTCAGAGCCAGCGTCGGCGCGCCCGAGGGGGCGTTCACGACACCGATGTCCTTCATGAACACGCCGGCCTTGAAGCCGGTGCCTACCGCCTTGGAGAAGGCCTCCTTGGCGGCAAATCGCTTCGCCAACGTACCGGCCACGGTGTGGGGACGCCGCGCGGCCTTCGCCTGCTCCACTTCGGTGAAGACCCGCTGGAGAAAACGCGCGCCGAATCGGTCGAGCGAATTCTGGATTCGCTCGATGTTGCAGAGGTCGGAGCCGAGACCGATAATCATGAAATTTCCGGTCCTTTCAGCGAACCTCGTCCATCAACTGGCGCATTTTCCGGACGCTCGTTTCCAGCCCGCAGAATATCGCCTCACCGATAAGGTAGTGGCCGATGTTCAGTTCCGCCAGTTGCGGAATCGCGGCGATCGGCTGCACGTTCTCGTAGGTGAGGCCGTGGCCGGCATGGGGCTCGATGCCGTTCTTGGCGGCCAGCGCGGCCATGTCGACGATACGGCGCAGTTCCACCGCCACCTGCTCGCCTTCGGAATGGGCATATTCGCCGGTGTGGAATTCCACGACCGGCGCGCCAAGCTTCATGGCGGCCTCGATCTGGCGCGGTTCGGGGGCGATGAACAGGCTGACGCGAATGCCCGCGTCGGAAAGCCGCGCGACGATCGGTGCCAGGCGGTTATGCTGCCCGGCCGCGTCAAGCCCGCCTTCGGTGGTGCGTTCCTCGCGCCGTTCGGGCACGATGCAGGCCGCGTGCGGGCGGTGGCGCAGCGCGATCTCGAGCATCTCCTCGGTCGCGGCCATTTCCAAGTTGATCGGCAGCCCGGTGGCGGAAGCCACGCGTTCCAAGTCCTCGTCCCGGATATGGCGGCGGTCCTCACGTAAATGCACGGTGATCCCGTCACCCCCTGCCTCGGCCACGATGCGCGCGGCGCGCGCCGGATCGGGATGCTCCCCGCCCCGCGCGTTGCGGATGGTGGCGACGTGGTCAATATTGACGCCGAGGCGCAGGCGCGCGGGGGTGAGGACGTTGGCCAAGGTCGTGAATCCCTATTTAGTGGAACCGCTCAGGGCTGGGCGCGGCTGCCGGGCTTGATGGCGGGCGTGGCGGCCAGTTCGGCCGGCAGTTCGTCGGCCGCGTAAGTCGGGAAGTTGAGCGCCACCAGTGGGAAGAAGGGCACGCCCAGATCCACCGCGCCCGCAGACCGGTCGATCAGCGAGGCGGCCGCGATCACCTCGCCGCCGGCTTCCTCGATCGCCTTGATCGCCTCACGGCTGGAGAGGCCGGTGGTCACCACGTCCTCCACCATCAGCACCTTGTCGCCGGGTTCGAGGCTGAAGCCGCGGCGCAGTTCGAAGGTGCCGGTCGGCCGCTCCACGAACATCGCGTCGACCTGGAGCGCCCGGCCCATTTCCTGGCCGATGATCACGCCGCCCATGGCCGGCGATACGACCTTGTCGATGGCCTTGCGAATATCGTGGGGGAGTTTTGCGGCGAGCGCCACGGCGAGTCGCCCGGCACGGTCCGGGTTCATCAAAACCCGCGCGCACTGGAGGTAGTAAGCGCTGTGCCGACCTGAGGAAAGCAGGAAATGCCCTTCAAGCAAGGCCTTGCTGGCGCGGAACTCGGCGAGGACTTCTTCTTCCTGCATCGGGGGGTAATCCTTTGGTGCAAATTGCAATGTTCTGGCGGAGCGAGATGGCCTTCCGCGTCAAAAATCCCCTAGAGGCGCTTGAGACGGGCGGCAAGGCCGCGTATAGCCCCTTGTCAACGGGGGCAAAAAGCCTCCGCAATAGGGGTGCGCGCTTGGGAGGCGACTCACTTGCGCGATCAAAAGAAAACGGAAGCGCTGTAACCATGATATTGGGCAAAACCGTTCCTACTTTGGGCGAGGCTGCAAAGGCTCTCGGTCTGTATTCTGTTGCTACAGTGGCGTTTTCGTCAGTTCTGGCAGTACCTTCGGCCTTCGCGGCGCCTGCCGCAGAGGCAGCGGGCACGGCAGCGGTCTCGGCAGCCGCCACCGGCAGCTATACGCCGATGAAGCCGACGCCGGGCATCGGCATGCCGGTGGAAGGCGGCATCGGACTTCAGCAGCAATTTTCCAAGCTCGGCGAATATGGCGAATGGATCCATGACGGCGTGCTGATGCCGATCATCACGGTGATCACGCTGTTCGTGCTGCTGCTCCTGGTGATCATCGTGGTGCGCTACAACCGCCGTGCCAATCCGGTCGCTTCGAAGACCAGCCACAATACCATCCTCGAAGTGGTGTGGACGCTGGTACCGGTGCTGATCCTGATCGGGATCGCGGTGCCCTCGATCGATCTCATCGCCAAGCAGTACAAACCTGCTCCCAAGGGCGCGCTGACCATCAAGGTCACCGGCAACCAGTGGTTCTGGACGTACGGCTACCCGGACAACGGCGATTTCGAGGTCGTCTCGAACATGCTCAACCTGCCTGGCCAGCCGACCATCAACAATGGCGTGCGCGAAGTGGGCTCCAAGCCTTGGGACGGTCCCTCGCACCTTGAGGTGGACAACCGCATGGTCGTTCCGGTGGGCGAGCCGATCCGGCTCCAGATCACCGCGGCCGACGTGATTCACTCCTTCGCCGTGCCCTCGCTGTGGTTCAAGCTGGACGCCGTGCCCGGCCGCATCAACGAGAAGGTGCTGCTGGTGGAAAAGCCGGGCGTCTACTACGGCCAGTGCTCCGAACTCTGCGGCGCCAAGCACGGCTACATGCCGATCGCGGTAGAGGCGCTGCCCCGTGCGCAATACGATGCCTGGGTCCTGACCCATGCCGGCGGCGTGATCGACGGCCAGGCCAAGCCTGCCGCCGCCGCCGATACAGGTGCTGCGCCTGCCGCCGTCGCCACGGAAGAAGCATCGGAGGCTCCGGCCGCCGATGCCACCGCCGCAGCTACTGCCGAATAAGAGCGAATCGAAGGACAGGCCCCGACCATGGCAACCACCGCTCCCGAGCATTTCCAGGGCAATGTGGATCACCACGCCCATTCAGATCACGACCATAAGCCGAGCTTCTTCGCGCGCTGGTTCATGTCCACCAATCACAAGGACATCGGCACGATGTACCTGATCTTCGCGATCTTCGCGGGGATCATCGGCGGCGCCTTCTCGGGCATGATGCGCGTCGAACTGGCCGAACCCGGCATCCAGTATCTCGACATCTTCGCCCGCTGGTTCGGCGCGACCAATCCGGACTTCAACTCCACGCTGCATGTCTGGAACGTCCTCATCACGGCCCATGGCCTGATCATGGTGTTCTTCATGGTCATGCCGGCAATGATCGGCGGCTTCGGCAACTGGTTCGTACCGCTGATGATCGGCGCGCCGGACATGGCCTTCCCGCGCATGAACAACATCTCGTTCTGGCTGACCGTAGCGGGCTTCATCTCGCTGCTGTGCTCCGCCTTCGTGCCCGGCGGCACGGGGCTTGGCGCCGGTACCGGCTGGACCGTCTATGCGCCGCTCTCCACCAGCGGTTCGCCTGGCCCCGCCGTGGACTTCGGCATCTTCGCGCTGCACCTCGCCGGTGCCGGCTCGATCATGGGCGCGATCAACTTCATCACCACAATCCTCAATATGCGTGCCCCCGGCATGACCATACACAAGATGCCGCTCTTCGTGTGGTCGATGCTGGTCACCGCGTTCCTGCTGCTGCTCTCGCTGCCGGTCCTGGCCGCCGCGATCACCATGCTGCTGACCGACCGCAACTTCGGCACCACCTTCTTCGATCCCTCGGGCGGCGGCGATCCGGTGCTCTACCAGCACCTGTTCTGGTTCTTCGGCCACCCCGAAGTCTACATCATGATCCTGCCGGGCTTCGGCATCATCTCGCAGATCGTGTCGACCTTCTCGAAGAAGCCGGTCTTCGGCTATCTCGGCATGGCCTATGCCATGGTCGCGATCGGCGTGGTGGGCTTCATCGTCTGGGCGCACCACATGTACGCCACCGGCATGTCGGTGAACACGAAGATGTATTTCACCGCCGCCACCATGGTCATCGCGGTGCCGACCGGCGTGAAGATCTTCTCGTGGATCGCCACGATGTGGGGCGGATCGCTGGAGTTCAAGAGCCCGATGGTCTGGGCCTTGGGCTTCATCTTCCTCTTCACTGTCGGCGGCGTGACCGGCGTGGTGCTGGCCAACGGCGGCGTGGACGATGTGCTGCACGACACTTACTACGTCGTCGCCCACTTCCACTACGTGCTTTCGCTGGGTGCCGTCACCGCGCTCTTCGCCGGGTTCTATTACTGGTTCCCGAAGATGAGCGGCCGTATGCATTCCGAATTCCTCGCCCACGTCCATTTCTGGATCTTCTTCGTCGGCGTGAACATGATCTTCTTCCCGATGCACTTCCTCGGGCTGCAGGGCATGCCGCGTCGCTATCCGGACTATGCGGAAGCCTACCAGCACTGGAACCACGTCGCGACGATCGGCTACATGGTCATGGCCAGCAGCCTGGTGATCTGGTTCATCAACATCGCCTATGCCTACCTCGCCGGCCGCAAGGCGGAGGACAGCTACTGGGGCGAAGGCGCGACCACGCTGGAATGGACGCTGACCAGCCCGCCGCCGTTCCACCAGTTCGAGACGCTCCCGGTGATCGAGGAAGCGGTTCACCATTGATCGATGTGCCGCCCCGGATCCGCTCCGGGGCGGCGCTCGATTTGCAAGGATCTCGCTTTTCGGGGCTTTGCGCGTTTACGGGGGCAGGTGTATGGGCCCAGCCATCATGACGACAACGAGTCCCTCCCAAGCCGCCGCCCTGCCGGCCGACTGGCGCGATCTTCTCGCGCTGACCAAGCCGCGGGTGATGAGTCTTGTCATCTTTACCGGCCTCTGCGGCTTGCTGGCCGCGCCCGAGCGAATCAATCCGGTCATCGCCTTCACGGCGATCCTCTGCATCGCCATGGGCGCGGGCGGTGCCGCAGCGCTCAATCAGTGGTGGGAGGCCGATCTCGATGCCGGGATGAAGCGGACCGCGAAGCGGCCGCTGCCGCAGGGCCGCCTCGATCGCACCACTGCGCGCGATTTCGCGGGTATGCTCTGCGCCGTGTCGGTGTTCCTGATGGGTTTCGCCGTCGGTTGGCTGCCCGCCGCGATCCTGGCGATCTCGATCGTCTACTATGCGGTGATTTATACGATCTGGCTCAAGCCGCGCACGCCGCAGAATATCGTGATCGGCGGCGGCGCCGGCGCCTTCCCGCCGTTGATCGGCTGGGTGGCGGTGACGGGCCATGTCACGCTGATGCCGGTGCTGCTCTTCGCCATCATTTTCTTCTGGACGCCGCCGCACTTCTGGGCGCTCGCGCTCTTCGTGAAGAGCGACTACGCCAAAGTCGGTATTCCGATGATGCCGGTCGTGGCGGGGGAGAAGGCGACGCGCCAGCAGATCCTGATCTACGCCGTGCTGCTGCTGCCGCTTTCGGTACTGCCCTGGTGGATCGGCGGAACCGGGGCGATCTACGGTATTTCGGCCATCGCCCTTTCCACGCTGTTCCTGGCGCTCTCGATCCGCGTTGGACTGCGCGAGCGCAGCGGCGCGGAAGACACGATGAAGCCGGAAAAGCAGCTGTTCGCCTATTCAGTGCTCTACCTCTTCGCACTCTTCGCAGTGCTGGTGGTGGACCGCTTCATCGTCCTTTAGAAAGGTTTCGGCATGACCGACGTCCAGCAGCCCGATCCCCGCACGCCCGAAGAGATTCGCCGTAGCCGCAACCGGGTGCTGGCGCTCAGCCTGGCGGGGTTCGTGGTGCTGGTGTTCTTCATTTCGATCGCGAAGATGAGCTGATGGTCCAGGCCGTCGCCCCTTCCGCCAGCCCTTCAAGCCGGAGCAACCGCCGGGTCGGTTTCATCGCCCTGTCGATGGCTCTGCTGATGCTGGGTCTCGGTTACGCATCGGTGCCGCTCTACCGCATGTTCTGCCAGGTGACCGGCTACGGCGGCACCACCCAGCGCGCCGACGAGGCGAAGGCGGCGGGTGTGCAGGTCACCGACAAGACGATGTCGATCCGCTTCGACGCCAATGTCGAGCGGGGCATGAACTGGCAGTTCAAGCCGCTCCAGCACACCGACACGGTGACCATCGGAGAGCGGGACATGGCGCTTTTCTGGGCCAAAAACGATTCCGACAAGGTGATCACCGGAACCGCCAGCTTCAATGTCGAGCCCGAGCAGGCAGCGCGCTTCTTCAACAAGATCCAGTGCTTCTGCTTTACCGAGCAGACGCTCCAGCCCGGCGAGGCGGTGAAGATGCCGGTGATCTATTACGTCGATCCGGCGATCCTGAACGACCCCGACAACAAGGACGTCGAGCAGATCACGCTGAGCTACACGTTCCATGTCACCAGCGTTTCGGATGCAAAGACACTGGACCACGATCGAACGGGCGGTTAAGTCCCGGTACGGGAAACAAATCACGGGGGGAGCATTACCCCACCGGAAGAATCGAACACGAAGTTTCGAGAACGGGGACGAAGGCACCATGGCCGGTACCAAGAATCACGATTACCACATTCTTCCGCCGGACATCGCGCCGCTGGCGACCACCATCGGTGCGCTGACATTCACGTCGGGCATGGTGCTGTTCATGCACGACATGGCGGGCGGCAAGTTCGTGCCCTGGCTGGGTCTGGCGATCCTGATCGCCGCGATGTTCATGTGGTTCTCCAAGATCATCAAGGAAGCCCACGCAGGCGATCACACGCCGGTGGTGCAGCTTCACCAGCGCTACGGTATGATCCTGTTCATCGCTTCGGAAGTGATGTTCTTCGTCGGCTGGTTCTGGGCGTTCTTCGACTTTTCCCTGTTCCCCTCGACGCTGGCCGAATCGGTCGGTGGCCAATGGCCGCCCAAGGCGATCGAGGCGGTGATGGACCCCTTCGACCTGCCGCTGCTCAACACGCTGATCCTGCTCTGCTCCGGCACCACGGTAACCTGGGCGCACCACTCGCTGATCCACGGCGACCGTGACGGGCTGAAGAAGGGCCTCTGGGCAACGATCCTGCTCGGCGTGCTGTTTTCGTGCATCCAGGCCTACGAGTATATCCACGCGCCGTTCCCCTTCGGCCAGAATACCTATGGCTCGGCGTTCTACATGGCGACGGGCTTCCACGGGTTCCACGTCATCGTCGGCACCATCATGCTGATCGTCTGCCTGAAGCGTACCTACAACGGCGACTTCACGCCGCGCCAGCACTTCGGTTTTGAAGCCGCGGCCTGGTACTGGCACTTCGTCGACGTGGTGTGGCTGTTCCTGTTCGTGGCCGTCTACGTCTGGGGCGGCTGGGGCTATCCCACGCACTGAGCCGGTCGCCGTTCGGATACGGCAGCCAAGGTTCCGAAGAGGGCAGCCGGATGCCGGTCTGCCCTCTTTCCTTTTAAAGCGTCCAAGGAAAGCCATGCGCCGATTTCCCATCCTTGCCACCCTGCTGGTCCTGATCGCGGTAGGCACGATGATCGCGTTGGGCTTCTGGCAAATCGGCCGTCTTCACGAGAAGGAAGCCCTGCTGGCGCACTATGCCGATGCGCGGGGGCCGGCGGAGGAAGTCGATTGGCCGCGTGACGCCAGGGGCCAATCGGACTTGCTCTATAGGCATGCCCGTCTCGATTGCGTGGCGGTGAATGGCCGTTCGAGCATCGCCGGTCGCAACGCCAAGGGCGAATCGGGCGCAGCACAGACCGCCGACTGCACTCTGGCAGACGGGACCAAGGCGCTCGTCGTGCTCGGATGGTCGCGACTACCGATGGCGGGCGGCTGGAACGGCGGAGAAGTCCATGGCGTGATCGCACCCGGTCCGAGGCTGGTCGCTTCGCCGCCGCTTGCCGGGCTAGATGCCAATGCCGTTCCCGATCCCGCCGAAATCCCGAACAACCACTTTGCCTATGCGGTGCAATGGTTTGTCTTCGCCGCGACGGCGCTGGTCATCTATGGGCTGGCGGTGAGACGGCGGCGCACGTCCTGAACCGTCTCCGCCATTTCGCTTCACACGGCTTTAGGAATTGTTCTCGCCAAACCCCAACGACAGGCTTTTCATTTCGCGCCCCTGCGGCTAACCGCGCCTCCATGGACTATATCAGCACCCGCGGCAGCGCACCGGCGCTCGATTTCGAAGGCGCCACGCTCGCCGGACTTGCTTCGGACGGCGGCCTCTATGTGCCGCGTGAGTGGCCGCGCTTTTCGGCAGAAGAGATCGCCGCCCTGGCGGGCCTGCCTTATGCCGAACTCGCGGCGAAGATCATGTTCCCCTTCGTCGAGGGCAGCCTGACCTATGACCGCCTGCTGGAACTGACCACCCAGGCCTACGGCCGTTTCGCGCACAAGGCGGTGACGCCGCTGAAGCAGCTGGACGAACAGCAGTGGGTGCTGGAACTGTTCCACGGTCCGACGCTGGCCTTCAAGGACGTGGCGCTGCAACTGTTGGGTCTGCTGTTCGAGGAATTCCTCGGCCGCTCGGAACGCAACCTGACGATCGTCGGCGCGACCTCCGGCGACACCGGCTCGGCCGCGATCGATGCGGTGGCCGGGCGCGCCAAGGTCGATATCTTCATGCTGCACCCCAAGGGCCGCGTGTCCGACGTGCAGCGCCGCCAGATGACCACGGTGCTGGCGCCCAACGTTCACAACATTGCCATCGACGGTTCGTTCGACGACGCGCAGGCCACCGTGAAGCGCATGTTCAACGACAAGGCGATGACCGATCGCTTCGCCATCGGCGCCGTGAACTCGATCAACTGGGCGCGCCTGATGGCCCAGGTCGTCTACTACTTCGCCGCCGCGCTCCAACTGGGCGCGCCGCACCGCAAGGTCGCCTTCTCGGTGCCGACCGGGAACTTCGGCGACGTCTTCGCGGGCTATGTCGCCGCGCAGATGGGCCTTCCGGTCGAGAAGCTGATCGTCGCCACCAATGTGAACGACATCCTCCACCGCGCGCTGGCCGATGGCGACTATTCGCAGGGCACCGTCACGCCGACCGCCGCGCCCTCGATGGACATTCAGGTCTCGTCGAACTTCGAACGCCTGCTGTTCGACCTGGGTGGCCGCGACGGCAAGGCACTGGCCGAGCAGATGGCCGGGTTCGAAGCCAGCAAGGCCATGCAACTGACCAATGCGCAGCGTGAAGGCGCCGCCGCGTTGTTCTCATCCGCCCGCACCGACGCCGACGAGATGTCGCAGGCCATCCGCTGGGCTTGGGAGAACTGCGGCGAACTGATCGATCCGCACACCGCCTGCGGCCTCTTCGCGGCCCGCACTGCCGGTATCGACGCGAGCATCCCGGTCGTCACGCTGGCCACCGCGCATCCCGCCAAGTTCCCGGACGCCGTAGAACGTGCCACCGGCCAGCGCTCGGGTCTGCCCGCACGCGTCGGCGACCTGTTCGAACGCGAAGAGAAGTGTGTCGACCTGACCGGCGACTACGATTCGATCGCCGCTTTCGTGGCCGAGCACGCGAGCCCGAAGATCTGATGGCACGCCTGGAAACCCAGCCCGTCATCCTCGCCGGAGAGGGCTGGGACGATTACGGCCTTGTCGATTCGGGCCACGGCCGCAAGCTGGAGCGCTACGGCGATTACCGCTTCGTGCGTCCCGAACCGCAGGCGATGTGGACCCCGCGCCTCGAAAACTGGGATGCGCACGGTGAATTCGTGCCCGGATCCGACGAGGACGGCGGCGGCAGGTGGCTATTCGACAAGCCGGTGCCGCGCGATGGCTGGCCGCTGGCGTGGAACGAGGTCAGCTTCACCGCGCAGTGCACGCCGTTCCGCCATCTCGGCTTCTTCCCGGACATGGCGCCGGTGTGGGACTGGATGCGCGAGATGCTCGCGGGCCGCGACTATGCCAATACGCTGAACCTGTTCGGCTATACCGGCGTCGGCACGTTGGCACTCTCGGCGCATGGCCCGGTTACGCATGTCGATGCCTCGAAGAAATCGGTCGGCCAGGCGCGCGAGAATGCGGCACTGGCGGGGCTGGAGGATCGCCCGGTCCGCTGGCTGATCGACGATGCCGCCAAGTTCGCCGCGCGCGAAGTGCGCCGCGGCAAGCGCTATGACGGCATCATCCTCGATCCGCCCAAGTTCGGCCGCGGCCCTACCGGCGAGACCTGGCGCCTGGAGGAAAACCTCCCCGGCCTGCTCGCCGATTGCCGCCAGCTTCTGGACGGCGACAGCAAGTTCCTGTTTCTCACCGTCTATGCCGTGCGCATGTCCTCGCTGGCGCTGGCCGGCCTGATGGAAGAGCTGTTCCGCGATCTGCCCGGCACGATCGAGCACGGCGACCTTTCCGTCCGCGAAGACGCAGAAGGCCGCCTCCTGCCGACGGCAATCTTCGCGCGCTGGCGCAATAACGGCTAAGGCGCGCTCCATGACCGATTCGCTCCTTCTCGAAGTCGCCGATTTCGAACACGACGTTCTCACCGGGATCTACTCGGAAGAGACCGGCAAGCCGCAGCCGCTGCGCTTCACCATCCAGGTTTCGATGAGGCCGATCGAGCGCTACACGCCCGATACGCCGCTGACCGAGAGCAAGAACTACATGGACCTCAAGTTCGCGGCCAGCGAAGCGCTGCCCCGCGGCGTCCATTTCAAGCTGATCGAGGCCGTGGCCGATCACGTCTGCGAGACGCTGTTCCTCCAGGACGCGCGGATCACGGCGGTGACGGTGAAGATCGTCAAGCTCGCCATTGCCGAAGCGGGTGAGAAGATCGGCATTACGCTCACCCGGCAGCGCCGTTGAGCGTGATCCTGCGCGTCGGCCCGCTTGCGGAAAGCCCGCTCGATGCCGCCGCGCAGTTTCATGCCGAAGTCCTGCCCGAGATTCGCGGCGCGCTTGCGGGGCGGGCGCACCTTACGCTCGTGTTCGCACCCGCCGGGCACGGCCATCGTGGCTGGCGGCTGGCGGCAGTGCAGGAACTGGCCCGCCATCACGCTCCCGCGCGGGTCAACGCCGTGGCCGGCTCACGGGAAGAAGCCCTCGTGGCAGCGGCGGAATGGCTGGCGCAGGCCGAAGGCATCACCGGGCAGTACCTTGGCCTTGATGAAACCGGTGCGGGGAGCGTAGTATCCCCGCAGCAATGAGCACCGCTTCGCCTCTCGTGGACCAGTTCCGCCGCCGCATCACCTACCTGCGGCTGTCGGTGACCGATCGCTGCGACTTGCGCTGCGCCTATTGCATGCCCGAGCGCATGACCTTCCTGCCGCGCAAGGACGTGCTCACGCTCGACGAACTTCACGATCTGTCGCTGGGCTTCATCGCCCGAGGCGTGACCAAGCTGCGCCTCACTGGTGGAGAGCCGCTGGTTCGGCGCGACATGATCGAACTGGTCCATGCCCTGGGCCGCAAGCTGGGCGATGGCCTGGAAGAACTGACCCTTACCACCAACGGCACGCGTCTGGCCGAATTCGCCGAAGCCCTCGTCGCGGCAGGGGTACGGCGCATCAACGTCTCCCTCGATACGCTCGATCGCGCGATGTTTCACAAACTGACCCGGCGCGATTCGCTGCCGCAGGTGCTGGAAGGCCTGGCGGCGGCAAAGGCGGCCGGGCTTCGGGTGAAGCTGAACACGGTGGCGCTGAAAGACCTCAACCAGGCGGAGATTCCGGAACTCGTCGGCTGGGCGCATGGCCAGGGCTTCGATGTCACGCTGATCGAGGTGATGCCGCTGGGTGAAGTGGAGGAAGACCGCTTCGATCATTACCTGCCGCTTTCGGACGTTCGCGCCGATCTGGAACGGCGCTGGACGCTTGACCCCAGCACGCACCGTACCGGCGGCCCCGCGCGCTATTTCGACGTGGCGGAGACGGGCGGCAGGCTGGGGCTGATCACCCCGCTCACCCAGAACTTCTGCGAGGGCTGCAATCGCCTGCGCGTAACCGCCACCGGCCAGCTTTACGCCTGCCTCGGCGGGAACGAAAAGGTGGATCTGCGCGCGGCACTGCGCAGCGAGAACCCCGCGACAGCTCTCGATGCCGCGCTCGATACCGCAATGCGGATCAAGCCCGAGCGCCATCATTTCGCCATCGACCGGCGCGGCGAGCAGCCGGCGCTATCGCGGCACATGTCGATGACCGGCGGCTGACGGGATGGCTTTGCAACTCGTGTTCCTGGGGCGGCTGGAGGATATCGCCGGCAGTGCCAGCCGGGAGGTTCCTTTCGCGCCTTCGCTGGCGGCGGTCGTCGGGGCGCTCGAGGCGGAGCTTGCCCAGGCGCTTGAAGGACCGCGCATCCGCCATGCCGTGAACGGTGCGCTGGTGCAGGGCGATGCGGCTCTGCACGACGGTGACGAAGTGGCTTTCCTGCCTCCCGTTTCAGGCGGCTGAGATGAGCGCCGATGTCCGCCTTCTTGCCGAACCGTTCGATCCGGCGGAAATCCTGCGCAGCTTCACCGCCGGTCTGCCGGGAGCGGGCGGCATCGTCAGCTTCCTCGGCCAGGTTCGTGCGGGAGGGGGCGTGGAAGCGCTGGAACTGCGGCATTACGAGCCGCTGACATGGCCGGCCATGCAGCAACTTGCAGGGCGGGTCACGGGGCGTTGGTCGCTGGACGGACTGATCGTGATCCACCGCAGCGGCACGATGCTGCCGGGCGAACCCATCGTTTTCGTAGCGGCCGCCGCGCGCCACCGCCGCGACGCCTTCGCGGCGGCCGACTTCGCGATGGACCATCTCAAGAGCGAATCGTGGTTCTGGAAGCGCGAGAAAGTGGCTGGTGCATGGCGCTGGATCGAACCGCGCGATCAGGACATCGAGGATCTCGCGCGCTGGGCGTGAATCCCGGAACAAATTTCGACCTGTCGGCGGCGATTTTTGACCGGCGTCAAATCCTTCTCGCGCATGTTCGGCTCATGGGTGTCGCAGAAGATAGCGATCCCGCCGCGCGTATCGGGGCAGTTTCATGCGAAGCGGATCGAATCTTCGAGCGGAGGGCCGGTGACAGGCGGGGAGACCATGCAGGCCCTCGTGCTTCCCGTGCTGATCCTTGGGATGAGGGCCGGTGTTCGCCGTCGCTCGCCGCCTGGGGCGTTCGCCTCCTGATCGATGACCTGGGCCGGGGGGCTTTCAGGCGCGATCCGTCCGCTTGGAGAACCCCTCCCCGACCGGGGAGGGGTTTTTCGCATCAGGACTTCAGGCGGGCATCCAGCGCGGTGACAACGTCGTTCTGCGTATTGACCAGCCCCTGCACCTGGCTGCGCGCCGTATCGATGGCGAGTGCGCTGGGCGATTCTTCCACCGGTTCGGACTGACGGGCATCGGCATAGAGCGAATCGAGGTCGGCCAGCGCCGCCACGGCCCTGTCGCGGCTGGCCTGGAGCGCGGCCACGGCCACTTGCGCGGAAATCCACGAATCGCTTGTCCGCGATGCACCGGCCGCGGTGGAGACGGCGCGCTCCGCTGCGGGCCGTTTCCCGGCGAACTGCTTGTCCGCATCGCGCGCCACGGCCACCAGTCCATCGATTCGGGTGGAAAGGTCGGCGGTCGGCGGAGGCATCGGCACGGGGACGGGTTGCGGTTCCGCTGCGGCGGGCATCGCACTGCGCTCGACGTCGCGATAGGCGAGGGAGGGGTAGCTGCCGGCCGTGGAGCAGGCCGCAAGGCCAACGGGCAGGAGCAGCGTGAGGAAACGGGCTTTTGCGCGGATCATGCCCGTGCCATAGCACGTCACCGTCCAATCGCGAGCGTCAATCGGCCGAAGCCGGAACGTTCGTAATTGGGTTTCGTGGCAGAACCGCGTCACTCCTTGGTTGACACGAATCGGCCGCTGGACTAACGGCACCCTTCTTTCCGGTACCTCGTGAAAACGAGAATGCCGGCGCGTCGCCCGCAAGGCTCCACGGTTCCTTCCTGGACCAGAGCGGCCGGGGCAGAGTTGTTTCGGCCTGTTTAGGGCTCATTGATATTAGGTAAGGGCACCATGTTCGCAGTTGTGCGCACGGGCGGCAAGCAATACCGGGTTGCCGCCGGAGACAAGATCGCGGTTGAAAAGCTGGCTGGTGAAGCCGGTGAGACCATCACGCTGGGCGACGTTCTGCTCGCCGGCAACGAAGGCGAAGTCGCCGATGCCTCGAAGATCACGGTTTCGGCCGAGATCATCGCTCAGGCCAAGAGCGAAAAGGTCGTGGTGTTCAAGAAGCGCCGCCGCCACAACTATCGTCGCAAGAACGGCCACCGCCAGCAGATGACCCTGCTGCGCATCGTGTCCGTCGCCTGAGCCAAAGATCGGAAGGACTGAGCAATGGCACATAAGAAAGCAGGCGGTTCGTCGCGCAACGGTCGCGACTCTGCGGGCCGCCGCCTTGGCGTCAAGAAGTTCGGCGGTCAGGAAGTGATCGGCGGCAACATCATCATCCGTCAGCGCGGCACCCGCGTGTATCCGGGCGTGAACGTCGGCATCGGCAAGGATCACACCTTGTTCGCGCTTGCCGAAGGTCGCGTGCGTTTCCACGATGGCAAACTCGGCCGTAAGTACGTGTCGGTAGATGCCATGGCAGAAGCCGCCGAATAATCGGATGGTCGATAAAAGGGCCATCCCGACGGGATGGTCCCGCCGATCTTCACGGGTCGGCTGAACGAGGGAGAGGGGCCAGCCCGTCTCCCTCTTTTCGTGTCTCCTTCCCGCACGGCGCAACCGTCTCGACGAGCGACTAACCCGTACAATTCGTTACGAATTTACAGGGATATTTCAGGCTCTTCGGACGTTGTGCGTAATCGCAATGTCACGCGCAAATCGTATGGAAAGCGCGGGGCGGATGAGTGGAGATACTCTATGTTCGTTCGCAGCGAGCGGCTGTTTCTGCGGCCCGGCTGGCCCGAAGACCAGGATGAACTTCTGGGCCTGATCGCCGATGAAAGCGTCGTGCGCAACCTGACGCGCGCGCCCTGGCCCTATACCGGCGAAGATGCCCGGCGCTTCCTCGACGCGCCGCAGGACATGATGCTGCCGCGCTTCCTCATCACCCAGCCCGGCGCGCACGGGACGCGGATCATCGGCTGCATCGGCCTGTCGGTTCTCGAAGGCCAGACGAACCTCGGCTATTGGATCGCCCGCGACCAATGGGGGCAGGGTTTCGCCAGCGAAGCCGTACGCGCGGTTCTCTCGCTGGCGCGCGCGATCGGCCACAAGCGGATCGTCGCCAGCCATTTCGCCGACAACCCGGCTTCGGGTCGCGTCCTGGAGAAGAACGGCTTCCGTCCGACCGGCCTGGTAACGGAGCGGTTCAGCGAAGGTCGCGGCGCAAGCTGCCTGTCGCATGAGTACGCGGTGGACCTCGATTCGCCGGTCAATTGCGACGACGATTTCCCCAAGACCCGCCTCGGCGGCACGCAGAACCTCGCCTCCCGACGCGCGGCCTGATCCCTCGTCCCTGCCCGTCGTGCGGGGATGGTGCAGCTTCTCCCTTGAAAACGAGCGATTTTCGTCCGTGAGCGATGCTTGCGAAAGGCGCCGTATCTGGCGAGCCCGAAACCTGCCCCCGACACAGCAAAAGCCGTGCAAAGCAACTGGCTTTGTGCATAGTATGGAGCGCAAAAATAATAAAACGGAGAACGATTCCATGTTCGTCCGCACGGAGAGACTGTTCCTGAGGCCCGGCTGGCCGGAAGATATCGACGAGCTTGTCGATGCGATTTCCGACGAGGCGGTACAGCGTAACCTGGGCGTGGGCGAACTGCCGCGTTCCACCCATGCCATGCGCGATTATCTGACTAGACCGCGCGATCCGCGCCTGCCCCACTTCTTCATGTACCTGCGGACCCCCGGCGGCCCCAAGCTGGTGGGCGGCATCGGCCTTGGCCGAATCGAGGACGACGTGGAGCTGGGCTACTGGATCGCGCCGTCGCATCGCGGGCGGGGCTTCGCACGCGAGGCGGTGCGGGCGGTTCTGGCGCAGGCGCGAACGCTGGGGCATCGGCGCGTGGTCGCGAGCCAGTTCGCGGACAATCCGGCTACGCGCAACGTGCTGGAGGAAACCGGCTTTGCTGACAGCGGCACCGAGCGCGAGCGTTTCAGCCAGGGGCGCGGCATGCCGGTGCGAGCGCGGATCTATGTCGCCAATCTCGAAGCCAAGCCGTTCCAGTATGCGGCGCGGGACCTGTCGCTTCAGCCCTGAAGGTCGAGCCATTTGGGCGCGAGCATCGGATCGATGTCGTCCACGCGCAGATGGTCGATGGCGAAGCCAAGCTCGGGATAGGCCGCGCGCTGCCGCTTTTCGTCCGATCGGGCCAGCGGCACGACGATCAGGCGGCGGTTGACCTTCTGCCGCCAGTTCATGCGCGCCGTGTTTTCCTGCCCGACGTAGCAGCCCTTGGTGAAGCTGACGCCGTTCAGCTCGACCGCGTTGCACTCCAGCCAGAGCGTCTCGCCATCGCCCAGTTCGGCGCGACCTTCGGGAACGCCCATGGCCAGGCGATGGGCCCGCCACGCCGCGTCCACGCCTTCGGCTTCCGACGGATCGGTGGAATCGATCGGCGCGATCCAGCGTTCGCCCAGACCGTGATGGCGAGGGTCCGGCGCGGCGCCGTCTCCGGTGTGGGGCCGCCAATGCACTGCCAGCGAATCGTCGCGGGCGATGTCGATGGCGCGGCGCAGGCGATACATCGACAGACGCTTGACTAGGGCATCGGCGGCATCTGCCTCGCAGTCGATCAGGATACTCTTGCCGCCCGGCCAGACGATGAAGTCGAACAGCGCCTTGCCCTGCGGGGAAAGCAGCGCGGCCCAGGCGGGCAGCACGCCCTGCACGTCGGCGGTGACGAGCCCTTGCAGGAACGCGGCGACGTCTTCGTTCGAATCAGGGCGGGGGGAAAGCCGGATAACGGCGCGGTCGAACAGGCGGCTTGCAGTCATGGCCGATAAGTGGGGCAGCGCCGGGGCCTACGCAAGTGTCCGATTGGCAAGCTCATCCCTTCAGGTGCAGCGGGCGAGGCGATCGCGAATCTCGTCCAGTACCCAGACGGCGGCGGGGCCGGGCGGGCTGTCCTTGCGCCATAGGGCGACGAGCGCATAATCGATGGTCGGACGTTCGGGCAGGCGCAGTTCCACCAGCTCCCCGTTGGCAAGATCGGCGGCGATGCGGTGGCGCGGCATCGAGCCCCAGCCGATCCCCTCCTTGAGCAGCGCGTGCTTGGCGCCGAGGTCGGCCAGCCGCCAGGAACGCGGGCTGAATACCGAGAAGTCGCGGCCTTCGGTCAGCGGCGAGCGGTCGGTCAGTACCAGTTGCAGGTGCTTGCGCGCCTCGCCAGGCGGGATGGGGCCGGGCACGGCGAGAGGGTGGCCGGGCGCGGCGACCGGGACCATCTCCACCGAACCCACCGTTTCGCGCTGGATTTCAGGCAGATCGAGAATGTCGGGCCCGGCGATTGCTAGCGTGGCGCGTCGATCCAGCACGAGCGCTGCTACCGCGCCGAGCGCCTCGACGTGAAGGCGCAGCGAGACGCTGGGGTACATCGCCTGGAAATCGCGCAGCAGCCGGGCCAGCACATTGCCCGGCACCATGACGTCCACCGCCAACGAAAGCTCGGCCTCCAGGCCCTGGCGCAAGCTGCGGACTTTCGCGAGGAGGGCGTCGACATCGTCGGCGATTGCGTGCGCCTCGCTCAGGAGTGCGCGGCCCTGCTCGGTGAGGCGCGGTTTGCGCGATCCTTCGCGTTCGAAGAGCCGGACGTCGAGCTGGGCTTCGAGTTGTGCGATGGCATAGCTCACGACGGAAATCGCCCGACCCAGCTTGCGCGATGCGCCGCCGAAGCTGCCTTCCTCCACCACGCAGAGGAAGGTGCGAACATGGTCGAGGCTGGGCGGCGCAATGTCAGCCACGATAACCCTTCAGCTTAGTTGAACATTTCGATCTATTTTATCCCAATTATCCGGAGGCCTCGCAAGAGCTAGATGGAGGGCAAGCAATCCGCACAGTGCGGCCACAAGATTTGACCCAGGAGGGCCACATGATCGAAGTCCGTCCCTTCGCCAGCCTCGGAGCCGCCGACCATGGCTGGCTCGATGCCCATCACCACTTCTCCTTCGCCGATTATCACGATCCGGCCCGCACCAACTGGGGCCGGTTGCGGGTGTGGAACGACGACACCATCGGGCCGCGCTCGGGTTTTCCGTCGCATCCGCATCGCGACATGGAGATCATCACTTACGTCCGCACCGGTGCGATCACCCACCAGGACAGCCTCGGCAACAAGGGCCGGACCGGCGCCGGCGACGTGCAGGTGATGAGTGCGGGCACCGGCATCGTCCATTCCGAATTCAACCTGGAGGACGAAGCCACCACGCTGTTCCAGATCTGGATCCTGCCCGATCATCGCGGCGAGGCTCCGGGCTGGGGCGCCCGGCCGTTCCCCCGGGACGATCGCGCCGGTCGCTTCGTGACCCTCGCCAGCGGCATGGCCGGTGACGAGGACGCCCTGCCGATCCACGCCGACGCCCGCGTGCTGGGCGCCACGGTGAAGGCGGGCGATACGGTTGCTTATGAAACCGACCGGGGGCGCCATCTCTATCTGGTTTCCGCAAAGGGCCGCATCCGGGTGGGCGATGTCGAAGCGCAGCCGCGCGACGGCGTGGCGATCACCGGGCTCGACACCGTGACCGTAACCGCCATCGAGGACGCCGAACTCGTCCTCGTGGACGCGGCCTGAAATCTCTCTCTCCCGACATCTCATCAACCAAGGAAATCGACATGACCGGACGTACTGCCCATCCCAAGGTCGAAAAGCTGATCGTCGATCGCTGGTCGCCGCGCGCTTTCGACGGCACCGAGATTCCGCAGGAAGACCTCGAGGTGATCTTCGAGGCAGCCGGCTGGGCGCCTTCGGCCTATAACGTGCAGCCCTGGACCTTCCTCTACGCGAAGAAGGGCGATGCCAACTGGGACCTGCTGCTCTCGCAGCTGATCGAGTTCAACCAGAGCTGGGCCAAGGACGCTTCGGCGATCGTCTACGTCGTTTCCGATAGCCAGATGCGCTCGGAAAAGGGCAATTCGGACAATCACAGCCATAGCTTCGATGCCGGTGCGGCATGGGCTCTGGCCGCGCTCCAGGCGCAGGCCCTTGGCTACCACACCCACGGCATGACCGGGCTGAAGTTCGGCGAGGCTGAAAAGGCCCTCGGCATTCCGGCCGATCATCGCCTCGAAGCCGCCTTTGCCATCGGCCGCATGGGCGACAAGAGCCAGCTTCCCGAGTTCCTGCAGGAGCGCGAGGTCGCCTCCAACCGCAAGCCGGTGGCGGAAATCGCCAAGGCGGGCGTGTTCGCCTGACGAGATTGGGCGCCTGACGAAATCGGGCGTTCCGGACCCTTCCCCCTCCCTGTCGCCGGAACGCCTTATGGCCCGGTTCGCCTTTTCCCTTGGGCGGACCGGGCTTTTTCATTTCAGAACTTGCGCTTCACGCCCACCATCAGCCGGTTGCTGACCGTGCCGTTGGGGAAGGCCTGCGATTGCAGTTGCACGTCTGCGGTGGTGTTCTCGTCCAGCTTCATCTCCAAGCGCGGCACGGCGCTGGGCATCTCGTATTCATGGGGAAGCGGGCGTATGCGCTCCTTGTCCGGATCAGGCGCGCAGACGACGATTTCGCCCGGACCGCCGCCCGTGCAGCGAGGGCGGACGACACTGAAGTCGACACCCGGCGGGCTGCGCATCTGCCTGAGGTCGAAGGCGCTCAAGGTCTGTTCGGAAGCGAAGGGCGGTTCGGCATCGGTCGCGGGCATGAGCGGGCTCCATCGGAAGCGCGAAGGCAAACATCCGATCGTGGCCGATTTGCGGCAAACGCAGCGCCGGCTCGCCGCGCAACCGATTACATTTCGGCTATCGGCGGCCCAAGCACGACTCGCCTCGTCATCCTGGCAAGACTCGTCCATAGGCGCCCCGTTCGTGGATCATGTTCGAGGAGGTCGGGGCCGGTGGCGGCTGGATGGTTGAGGAAACGAAGCGGCGCTCTCGCGGCGGGCTTTGGCGCAACGGGACACCTGGGTTGGATTCGCGGCGCTTTTGGCGGCCTATTGGGTATCGCACTCGCTGGCGGCGTGACGATGCTGCTGGAGATGAAGGGCGTGGAGATGGGGGGGCTGTCGACGCTCCCGTTCCTGGTGGCGCCGCTGGGCGCGTCCGCCGTGCTGGTGTTCTGCGTTCCCGCCAGTCCGCTGGCACAGCCCTGGTCGGTGATCGGCGGCAACATGATCTCTGCCATCGTCGGCCTGTCGATGGGGCATCTGCTGGGCAACCCCTGGCTGGCGGCTTCCACCGGAGTGGGGCTGGCGATCGCCGCCATGTCGCTTACGCGCAGCCTGCACCCGCCCGGAGGGGCCTGCGCGCTGCTCTATGCGCTGGGCGCCACGGGCGAGCAGCACTGGGGCATCGGCTACCTGGTGCCGCTGGCGTTGAACCTGATCTTCCTGTTCCAGGTCGGCTGGCTCTACAACAACCTCACCGGGCACCCCTGGCCTCATCATGCGCCGAAAGTGCAGCACAAGGCGCCCGACCCTTACTCGCGCGAGGATATCGAAACCTTGCTGGCCGAATGGGACGAGGTGCTGGACGTCGACGTGGACGATCTCGATGCCTTCGTGCAGGCCCTGCTGAAGCGGGGCCGGAAAGCCTGAGTCTTCAGTTAGTCGCGGGTCTGCGCCTGCGGGACAGCAGATCCCAGCAGAACACCGCGATCGCCGTCCAGATGAACAGGAAGCAGACCACCTGCACCGGCTTGAGCGGTTCTCCGAACACGAAGAGCCCCATCAGGAACACCCCGGTAGGCGTGACGAACTGGATGAAGCCCAGCAGGGAGAAGTCCAGCTTGCGCGCCGCGCCGGCGAAGAGCAGCAGCGGAATGCCGGTGACGATGCCGGCGCAGGCCAGCAGCAGGCTGTTGGCAAGCGAATCGCCCATGGCCAGCCCGGCAGCGCTCGATCCCTGCCAGCCCAGCAGCGCCAGCGCGGGGATCAGCAGGACAAGCGTCTCCACGGTCAGGCCCGGCAGCGATTCGACCGGCGTGAGCTTTCGCACCAGACCGTAGCCGGCGAAGCTCAGCGCCAGGCCCATGCTGATCCACAAGGTATCGATCGCGCCCCAGGCCAGCATGGCCACGCCGATCGCCGCCAGGGCCACCGCGATCCATTGCAGGCGCGTCAGCCGTTCCCGCAGGAAGATCGTGCCGGCAAGTACATTGACCAGCGGGTTGATGTAGTAGCCCAGGCTGGCTGCCAGCACATGGCCTTCCATCACGGCAATGACATAGACCAGCCAGTTCGTGCCGATCAGCACGCCGCTCAGGGCCAGCGCCGCCAGGAGTCGCGGATTCCCCAAGGCCGCGCACAGTTGCCCGCCCTGGCGCAGCACGGCGACCATGATCAGGCAGAACGGCAGGGTGAACAGCAATCGCCATGCGACCACCTCGAACGGCGAAACCGTATGTAATGCCGCGAAATAGAGCGGGAAGAGGCACCAGATGAAATAGGCGCCGAATGCCTGGGCAAGGCCGCCGGAGCGGGGAGGGGACTGGTGCTTCATGGACGATCTCGCAACTGATCCGCCCCGATAGGTGGCGAAATGCCGGTTCGGCAAGCAGTTCGTCGCAACACGGGTTTCGGCTCGTCGATATCCGGAATTCTGACAGCCGCGTTGCGGTCCGTTCAGGTTCGCTGCCCTAAAGCTGAATGCGTACCGCGGATCGAGCCTCAGACGGCCCCCTCCCCGGCAATGACGAGGAGATTTGAGATGAACGCATTTTTCAAGGCAACCGCCCTCGCTGCCGCAGCCGCCGGCCTGGCAACCGCTCTTCCCGCTTCGGCTGCCGTCAGCGCCGCCCCGATCGCTTATTCGCAGGGCACTTTCGAAGCGCCCGGCGAACAGGACAACGGCCACTGGCGCGAACGCTATTCCCGCGAAGACCGTCGCCGGGGCTACGGCAACCGCGACCGTTACTATCGCGGTGACCGGGGCTACCGCGGCCGTGGCTACGACTGCCGTCGTGGCAGCGGCACCACCGGCCTGCTGCTGGGCGGTGCGGCAGGTGCCCTGGCGGGCCGCGCCATCGACACCCGCGGCGAGCGTACCACCGGTACGGTCCTCGGCGCCGCTGCCGGCGCCCTGCTCGGCCGCGAAGTGGATCGCGGCGGATCGCGCTGCCGCTAAGGCTTAGAGACTGGCTTCCCCGCAAGGACGGCGACTTGCGGGGGAGACCTCCCGGTCTTCCCTTGGACGAAATTCCCTGGGGGACGGGTGGGAGAGGGCGTTCGCGGCTTGTGCTGCGGCGCCCTCGACTGCGTCCTGCACGTCATCCCGTAATGGGACGTGCGCCTCTTTTGCTATGACCTAGCCCTTGAAATTCCGCCGTTTAGCGGGAACGTTCGCTGCATGGAATGATGCGCGGCGCCGATCTTGAAAAGGCCGGCCCCGGCGAGACGAGGATGCAACGATGTCGGCTTCGAACGCGGCTGGACGCTATTTCCTGATCCCGATACCGATTTTGGGCCTGGCCCTGGCCGGGTGCAGCGCGGAAAAGAAACCGCAAGAGGGCACCACCGATCCCGCACTCACCGAGGCGCTGGGCGATCGCATTGTGGTCGATCCGGAAAAGGTCGCAGGCCAGGCCGAGGCGGGGGCAACGACCGAAGCTCCGATAACCCTACCGGCTGCGGCGCGAACGCCGCAAGCCCTTGCGGCGGCCCGCAAGTCTGCGGCCGATGCGGTCGGCGGCGAGCTTCTGCCTCTCCCGACAGCCCGGAAGGGCGGTGCTTCCGCCCTCGCGGAGGCAGTGGCGCTCGCCGCGCGAACTTCGGAGCAGTCGCGCGTTGCCAAGACCGATTGCGCGGCGAAGGCGGCGTTCTCGGAAGGTTGGGCCGCGAAGCTGCCGGCCGCCGTTCCCGTCTATCCCCGCGCCGCCGTTCATGAAGCGGCAGGCACCGATGCCGGGGGCTGCTCGCTGCGCGTCGTCAATTTCGGCACGGCGGTGTCACCGGAGGATGTCGCCGGCTTCTATTACTCGGCAGCGCAGCGCGGCGGTTACGGAGCCGAATATCGCATCGACGGCGGTGAATACGTAGTCGGCGGAAGCAAGGCCGGGCGGGCCTATGTGGTCTATGCCCGCAAGCTGGCCAGCGGCGTGACCGAGGTGGATCTGGTGACCAGCGGCGGGTGATCGAGGACGCGTCGTCCCGGACTTGATCCGGGACCGCTGGCGGTTCTTTAGGCGCTTCCCGGCGAGCGAGGCGCGGCTCGGCCAGCGGTCCCGGATCAAGTCCGGGACGACGGCCTACCTCAGACCCACTCCAATCGCTGCGCGTGGCTGCTCCAGTTCGCCGGAAGCGACCGGGTAGGCGCAGTAATCCGCCGCGTAGTAGCCGCTCGGGTGGTGATTACCGGAAAGCCCGATGCCACCCATCGGTGCGGCATGGCTCGGGCCGGTGGTCGCGCGGTTCCAGTTGACGATCCCGGCGCGGGTATTGGCCCAGAAGCGGTTGTAGTCCTGCGGTGAGCCCCCGACCAGCGAGGCGGCCAGGCCGAAGCGCGTATTGTTCGCCTCGGCAATAGCCTCGTCGAAATCGTCGACGCGGATCACCTGGAGAATGGGGCCGAACAGCTCCACGTCGGGGCGGTCGGCCATCGCCGTAGTGTCGATGATCGCCGGACTGAGGAAGGGGAGAGAATCGTCCTTGCGCACCAGATGCTTGATGGCACGGCCGCCGTTGCTCAGCAGGTAGAGGAAGCTTTCGGTCAGCCCGTCGGCCGCCGTGCCGTCGATCACCGGGCCCATGAACGGAGCCGGTTCGTCGAACGGCGCGCCCACGATCAGGCGATCCGCCAGCGCCTTAACCTGCGAAACGGCTTCGTCATAAAGGGCGCTCTTCACGATCAGCCGTCGCGCTGCGGTGCAGCGCTGTCCGGCCGAGGCGAAGGCGGACTGGACGATCAGCGCGGCGGCGTCGGTCATCTTGGGCGTGTCCCACAGGACGATGGGATTGTTGCCGCCCATCTCCAGCGCCACCAGCTTGTCGGGCCGGGCGGCGAGGCGGCGGTTGATCGAGATACCGGTGCTGGCTGAGCCGGTGAACAGCACACCGTCGATCCCGTCATGCGCCACGAACGCCTGCCCTTCCGGCGGCCCGCCCGGTGCGAATTGCATGACGGCAGCGGAAATGCCCGCCCGGTGGAAGCAGCGCGCCAGCATCTCGCCGGTGGCGGGTGCTTTCTCGCTCGGCTTGAAGATCACGGCGTTGCCCGCGAGGAGGGCCGGCACGATATGGGCGTTCGGCAGGTGTGCCGGCAGATTGAACGGCCCGAGCACGACGAGCACGCCGTGGGGTTTGTGGCGCACGGCCATCGCGCCCTGAAGCGCCGAATCGAGCTTCCGCTGGCTGGTCCGCTCGGCATAGGCGCGGATGGACAGCTCTACCTTGGCGACGACGCTTTCGACTTCGGCGCGGGCTTCCCACATGGGTTTGCCCACTTCGCGGGCGATCGTGGCGGAGAGCTTGTCGGCATCCTTGCGCACTTCGTTGGCGAAGCGGCGCAGCAGTTCGATGCGAGTCGCGAGCGGCTGCGCGGCCCAGGTGGGCCAGGCTCGGCGGGCACGGCTCACTACCTCGTCCACGTCGCAGGCCTTGCCGCGCCAGATCTCCACGCCCGTGGCCGGCTCGTATGAGACGATATCGGGTGCTGGCCGGTTGCTATCGTATGCGCTGGCTGTGGCGGCCATGAAGATCGTTCGTCCATCGGCTGGGTGACTTGCTGGAAGTCCCGCTTCGCACAGGTATTCCTACCGGGAAGCTAACGGGCGCAAATCCGTGTCCCGAATCGAGACATGACCGGCGGGCACGGGAGCAGGCCCGAGCTGGCGTCCAAGCTCGCGGATTTCCGCGACGCGGGCATGGAGGGCGGACCAGTCGTCGTGCTGGTCGATCGCGCCCCAGATGCGCTCTACCTCGTCGATCAGCGTGCTTGGCGGTGCGTCCTGTCGCCAGAACGGATCGGTGGTTTCCGCAGCGGGTTCGTAAGCGGACAGCAGTTCGCCGAATCGCCCGTCTCCGGCATTTCGTCCGCCGCGATGGTTGAAGAAGAACCGCTCGGGCGCTTCGCCGCTGGCGAGCATGGCCTGCTCGGCGGCTTGGATCAGCGCATTGTCCCGCTCCAGCCCTTGCGACGTCACGCCGAGGCGCCAGGCGAAGCGGCGGCTCATCGCCTGCTGGTAAAGCGGCGCGAACCGGTCGAGCGCGGCCACCAGCGGCTCGGTGGTCGACAGGGTGCTGAGGGCGATGGCCAGCTGGCCGCAGTTCCACAGTACTGCTTCCGGCTGGCGGCCGAAGGCATAGAGGCCGGAATGGTCGAAATAGGCGGCGGTGAAGCGCGGATCCCAGCGCGGCAGCCAGCGCCATGGCCCGTAGTCGAAGCTCTCGCCCGAGATGTTCATGTTGTCGGTATTGAGCACGCCGTGGACGAAACCGGCCACCATCCAGCTCGCCGCGAGATCGGCCATGCGCTCGACCACCTGGTGCAGCAGAATCACGGCGGGTTCGTCGCGGCCCGGCGCGTCTTCCGGGGGCAGGTTGCCGGGGAAGGTTTCCAGGCAATAGGCCACGAGCGCCTGCATGTGATCGCGCTCCTCCAGCGCGAGCAGGCGCTGGAAGGTGCCGATCCGGATATGGCCGTGGCTGAGGCGCACCATCGCTGCCGAGCGGGTCGGCGAAGGCTCGTCGCCGCGCCAGAGTTCCTCGCCCGTTTCGATCACCGAGAACGTCTTGCTGGTATAGACGCCAAGCGCTTCCAGCATTTCGGTGGCGAGAATCTCGCGAACCGCGCCTTTCAGCGTCAGCCTGCCGTCGCCGTCGCGGCTGTAGGGCGTCTGGCCCGAACCCTTGGTGCCGAGATCGAGCACGCGGTCCTCGCCGTCCAGCATCTGCGCATGGAGGAAGCCGCGACCGTCGCCGATATTGGGGTTGTAGTTGCGAAACTGGTGCCCGTGATAGCGCAGGGCGAGCGGCCGGGGCAAGTTGTCCGGCAGCGGCTCGAAGCGTCCGAAATGGGTGATCCAGCTCGCGTCGTCCAGCCCGTCCAGGCCGACCGTCGCCGCCCAGCGGTCGTTGCGGAAGCGCAGGATATGGCTCGGGAAATCGGCTGGCGACACCGGACTGGCGATCCAGTCGGCGATCGCCTCGATACGGGGGGCAGGGCGGTAGGCACTTGCTTGCGGTTCGCTTCGCATCAGGCGATAGTGGCGATCCGATGCCCGTCGATCAAGCCGGGCCGCAAGATAGAGGTCGCAGCTTCGGCATGACGGTATTCGAGGATCGGTTCTGGTCGAGCCGGGATGGGCTGAAGCTGCACTTTCGCGATTATCCGGGGGAAGCCGAGCAACGGCCGCCCATCGTCTGCCTCCATGGCCTGACCCGCAACGCGCGCGATTTCGACGTTCTGGCCGAGCGCCTCTCTCCGCGATGGCGGGTGATCTGCCCCGACATGCGCGGGCGCGGGGATAGCGAATATGCGCGCGATTCCGCCAGCTACAACCCTGTCCAGTATGGCGAAGACCTGCTGGAACTGCTGGATCAGGAGAAGATCGACCGGTTCATCGCCATCGGCACCTCCTTGGGTGGGCTGATGACGATGGGGCTGGCGACGATGATCCCGGACCGGATCGTCGCGGCCGTCATCAACGATGTCGGGCCGTTCCTTGAACCGGAGGGCGTGGGGCGGATCAAGGACTATGTCGGGCAGGGGCGCAGCTATCCCACCTGGGTCCACGCCGCGCGGGCGCTGGAGGATGCGCAGGGTGACGCGCATCCCGGCCAGCCGCTGGACTTCTGGATCGGCCGGGCCAAGCGGCTGATGACGCTTTCGAACTCGGGACGCGTGGTCTTCGACTACGACATGAAGATCGCGGAGCCGTTCCTGGGCTATGATGTGGACGACCAGCCCGATCTCTGGCCCGCCTGGGAAGCGCTTGCCGGGCGGCCGGTACTGGTATTGCGCGGCGCCCTTTCCGACCTGCTGTCCGCCGCCACGCTGGAGAAGATGTTGCGCCGCCTTCCCGGTGCCGAGGCGGTGACGCTGGACGGGGTCGGGCACGCGCCGACGCTGGATGAGCCCGAAGCCGTCGCCGCGATCGAGCGGCTGCTGGCCCAAGCCGCCTGATCCGGCCGTCCTGATCCAAAACGGCCTGATCGAAACCGGCATGCGCATTCTCCACCTTCATTCGAGCTTCGCGGCGGGCGGCAAGGAACTGCGCGCCGTGCGTCTGATGAACCTGTTCGGCCCGCGCATCGCCCATGCCGTGGTTTCCGCCCAGCCCGGCGCCCACGGCGCCGCCGTTCGGCTCGATCCGCGGGTGCCGGTCGAATTTCCCGAAGACTTTCCCGGCCTGCAGGGGCGCCCCACGCCGGGCCGCCTGTGGCGCATCGCCCAGGCCATGGCCGACTTCGACCTTGTGCTCACCTATAACTGGGGGGCGATGGACGCGGTCATGGCCCATGGCCTGTTCGGTGGACTGCTGGGCCTGCCGCCGCTCGTCCACCACGAGGACGGCTTCAACGAGGACGAGGCGATGGGCCTCAAGCCGGGCCGCAACCGCTTCCGGCGAATCGCGCTCAGGCGGGCCTCGGCACTTGTGGTGCCCTCGCAGCGGCTGGAGGAGATTGCCCTCACGGCGTGGCGCCAGCCGCGCGAGCGGGTGCGGCTCATCACCAATGGCATCGATTGCAGCGCCTACCTCGACAGGCCCCGGCCCGACATGCTGCCGGGCCTGGTCAAGCAACCCGGAGAGCGCTGGGTCGGCACGCTGGCGGGGCTGAGGCCGGTCAAGAACCTCCCGCGTCTGGTCCGTGCCTTCGCGGCCCTGCGCCTCGCAAGTCTGCCTGATTCCTGGCGGCTGGTGATCCTGGGGGAAGGGCCGGAGCGCGACGCCATCGCCGCCGAGGCTGCGCGCAGCGGCGTGGCGGACCGCGTCCATCTGCCGGGCTTCGTTGCCGAGCCCTCTCATGCGGTCGGGCTTTTCGATGTTTTCGCGCTCTCGTCCGACAGCGAGCAGTTTCCGATCTCCGTGGTGGAGGCGATGGCATCCGCCTTGCCGATCGCTTCGCCCGCCGTGGGGGACGTGGCAAGCATGGTATCCGTGGAAAACCGCGCCCTCATCACCCCGCCGGGCGACGAGGCGGCGCTGGCCGCCACGCTTGCCCGGCTGGCGGCCGACGATGCCCTGCGCGCGCGCCTTGGTGCCGCCAACCGCGCCCAGGCACGAAACCACTATGACGAAGCCGAAATGCTCCGCGCCTATGATACGACATATGGCCGGGCGCTCGGGCGGGAGCGCCTGATTTGACACCGTGACATCATTCAGCAAGGCTTCACGGCGTGGGGTGCAGCGATCATCCCCGTTGAAAAGCCGTGGCCATTCGCTAAACAGCCCGGCAACCATCCTGATTTTTCCGCAGAAAGCGCCCGAAACTTGGCCCTGCCTCCTTCCAACAGCACGCCGACCAATCCCAAGTCCGCCGAGCGACTCGCCGCGCAGCAGGATGTTTTCCTGCGCGAAGTGGACGACGCCCTGCGGCAGGACCAGATGGAAGGCTTCTTCACCCGCTACGGCAAGCCCGTGATCGCGGCCGTGGTTCTGGCGCTGGCGGCCTTCGGCGGCTGGCTCTACTGGAACCACCGTCAGAACGAACAGCGCAACGCCGATGCCGAGACTTACGTCCAGGCGATCGACAGCATGAAGGCCGGCAATCTCGATGCCGCCAAGGGCAAGCTGGAAGGCCTGGCCAAGGGCACCGGCGGCAGCCCGGCTTCGGCCAAGCTGATGCTGGCCGGCATCGCCGTCGAACAGAAGCGCGTGCCTGACGCGGTGAAGCTCTATGACGAAGTGGCGGGCGACGCCAAGGCGCCGCAGCCGCTGCGCGATCTGGCCGCTGTGCGCAGTGTCGCCGCGAACTTCGATGGCATGAAACCCGAAGACGTGGTTTCCCGCCTCAAGCCTTATGCCGCACCGGGCAACCCCTGGTTCGGCGTAGCCGGCGAGATGGTCGGCATGGCCTATATCAAGATGAACAAGCAAGACCAGGCCGGCCCGCTGTTCGCCGCCATCGCCAAGGACGAGCAAGTGGAGCCGGGCCTGCGCAGCCGCGCCCGCCAGCTTGCCGCCGTCCTGGGCGTCGATGCGATCGACGACGTGGTGGATGAGCGCGGCGAGGCTCTGGACAAGAAGGCCAGCGCGCAGGCCGCGCCTGTCGCCGGAGAATGAACATGGTTGAGATTAAACGCAATTTCGCCTTTGCAGGTGGCCGTGCCGGCGTCGCTTCGCTGATCGCGCTGGCGCTGGTCGCCGGCCTTTCCGGCTGCAAGTCGAACAGCAAGGGCCCGAAGACGCCCACCGTGGGCGAACGCGTGCCGATCCTCTCGCGCATCGAAAGCGGCGCCAAGGTCGATCCCACGCTGGAAGCCGTGTCGGTGATCCTGCCGCCGCAGCAGAGCAACGATGCCTGGGCCCAGGCCGGCGGCAATGGCGCCAAGTCCTACGGACACCTCGCCCTGGCCGACAACCCGGCGCGGGTCTGGACCGCGCAGATCGCGGGTTCGACCAATCGCGCTCGCCTCGCCGCTTCGCCCGTCGTGGCTGACGGCAAGCTCTTCGTGATGGACACCGAAGGCGTGGTCCATGCCTTCGACGCCAAGAGCGGCGCGCAAATCTGGACCAAGAACTTCTCGGTTTCCGGCAAGAACGAGAATTCGATCTTCGGCGGCGGCGTCAGCTATGACGGCGGCAACCTCTACGTCACCACCGGCCTCGGCGAAGTGGCGGCGCTCAAGGGGGCGGACGGTAGCCAGCTCTGGACCAAGAAGCCGGGCGGCCCGCTGCGCGGTTCGCCTACGATCGGTTTCAACGCCGTCTACGTCATGACGCAGGACAACCAGATCTTCGCGCTGAACGCGGCGGACGGCAACGTACTGTGGAACGAATCGGCCTCGCTCTCGCAGGCCGGGGTCTTCGGCGTCGCCGCCCCCGCTGCCGCGCAAGGCACGGTGATCGCTGGCTATTCCTCGGGCGAGCTGGTGGCCTACCGCTACGAGAACGGCCGCCAGGTCTGGTCGGACGCGCTGGCCCGCACCTCGATCTCGACCGAGGTGGGCAGCCTCACCGACGTCGACGCCGATCCCATCATCGACCAGGGCCGCGTCTACGCGCTGGGCCAGGGCGGTCGCATGGCGGCCTACGAACTGATCACCGGCCAGCGGATCTGGGAACTCAACCTCGCCGGGATCTCGACCCCGGCGGTCGTGGGGGACTGGGTCTTCACGCTCGACGACCATGCCGAGATCCTCGCCATCGCGCGGGGTACCGGCAAGGTTCGTTGGCTGACGCAGCTTGCGCGCTACGACAACGAGAAGAAGCGCAAGGGTCCGATCTTCTGGGTCGGCCCGGTGCTGGCAGGCAACAAGCTGTGGGTCGGCAACTCGCGCGGCGAACTCGGCACGGTCGATCCGGCCACCGGCAAGCTCACGCCTGTCGTGGAACTCAAGGAACCGATCTCGCTGGCGCCGATCGTGGCAAACCAGACGCTCTATGTGCTGGATGATTCGGGCCGCATCACCGCGTATCGTTAAAGGAACCCTGTCAAAAGAACCTCGTCAAAAGAACTCCGTCGTCCCGGACTCGATCCGGGACCGCTGGCAGTTCTTCAGGCGCTTCCTCGCGAGCGAGGCGCGGCTCGGCCAGCGGTCCCGGATCAAGTCCGGGACGACGGCATGGTTCGGTGTTTCGCAGCTCTTAACCAATTCGCGCTAGGTCAGGCGCCATGACCAACGCTTCCCGTTCCGCCGCAGAACTGCCCGAAAGCGACGTATCGGCGGGCGTGGGCCTGTCCGGCCTTGTGGCGCTGATTCTCTGGCTGCTGCTCTGCCGCAACTGGGCCGCGATCGCGGACGTCCTCTCGTTACCCGGCCCCCATGCGCCCATGAGCGGCCCTTACGCAGCCGTCGCCACGCTCTTCATGACGGGGGGCGCCATGGCGCTTTGGTCCGTCGTGGTGGACAAGGTGCACCGTCGTCCATCGACCGGCATCGACTGGAGCCTGCGCCGCCCCTTCGCCGAATCGCTGGACCTGTCGATCACCAAGCTCGCGGGGCTCTGGGCCACCTGGGCGCTGATCGGGGCGTTCTACTGCATCGGCCGCTGGTACTGGGACGGTCAGTACCTGTTCGCCATGGAAGTGATCGGAGCGGCGGCGCTGCCGGTCTTCCTGCTGTCGATTCCCTATGTTCTCTGGCTCGATCGCAGGCTTGTGGAGCCTCGCGACCAGGCCTGGCACTTCGGCGCGCTGCTGATCGGGCGGGAGGCCTGGGATGTCGAGGCGGTGAAGAAGCACGGCCGGGCCTGGGCGATCAAGGCGTTCTTCGGCGCCTTCATGATCTCGATCCTGCCGGGCGGCTTCGCGCAAGTGGTGGAGGCGAACTTCGCGGCCATGGCGCGCGATCCGGTGCCCCTGGCATCCACGGTGATCGCGCTGCTGTTCCTGATCGACGTGCAGATCGGCACAGTTGGCTATATCTTCACCTTCCGCCCGCTCGATGCCCATATCCGCAGCGGCAATCCGCTGCTGGCGGGCTGGGTGGCGGCGCTGATGTGCTATCCGCCCTTCGTCTGGGGCACCATGGGCCGCGCGGACGTGCTGGGCTATGAGGTCAATACGCCGGGATGGGGCTTCTGGATGCAGGGGCATGCCGGGCTGCTGTGGCTCTGGGCCGGGCTGCTGGTGGCGCTGACGGCCATCTATGCCTGGGCGACTTTTGTTTTCGGGCTGCGGTTCTCGAACCTTACCTATCGCGGCGTGCTGACCAACGGCCCCTACCGCTTCACGCGGCACCCGGCCTATCTGTCGAAGAACCTGTTCTGGTGGTGCTCGACGTTGCCGTTCCTCGTATCCAGCCACGCGCTGACCGACATGGTGCGCAATACCGTGCTGCTCGGCGTGGTGAGCGCGATCTATTACTGGCGCGCGCGAACCGAGGAGGCGCACCTGCTGGCGGAGGACGCCAAGTACCGGGCCTATCACGCGTGGATGGCGGAGAACGCCCTGATCACGCGCAGTTTGGGAAAGCTGGGCGAGAGGCTGCGGCCGGGCGTGCGAGAGGCGCAGGCGGCGGAGTAAGGGAATAAGGGAAGCCCTGGGGGATGATCCCCCAGACCCTCGGAATGTCGGCGTTGCGCGCGGTTATTCGCGGTGCGCTCCCTGAAAACTCAGAAGCTCTTCAGCGCATAGACCTTCGACAGGTCGCCGCCCCACTCGCCGTTGTAGAGGTCGAGCAGGCGCTGCGCCGGAACCTTGCCGGTGGCGACGATCTCGGCCAGCGGTTCCAGGTAGCCGGTCTCGTTGTCGCCGCCGGCGTTGAGGCGATTGCGCGCGGCCAGGCCGGAACGCGAGATGTTCAGCACTTCGCCGGCGATGTCGCGGAGGGTGCCGCCGCCCGGAATGGGCGCATCCAGCGCCAGCCGGGGCACGGCGTTGCGCAGTTCCTCGCGGCCTTCCATGTCCCAGTCCTTGACCAGATCCCATGCGGCATCAAGCGCGGCCTGATCGTAGAGCAGGCCCACCCAGAACGCCGGCAGGGCGCAGATGCGGCCCCAGGGCCCGCCGTCGGCGCCGCGCATTTCGAGGAAGGACTTCAGGCGCACTTCCGGGAAGGCGGTGGAAAGGTGGTCCGTCCAGTCCGACAGGCGCGGCTTCTCGCCGGGAAGGACGGCAAGCTCGCCCTTCAGGAAGTCGCGGAAGGAATGGCCTGCGGCGTCGATATACTTGCCGTCGCGGAACACGAAATACATCGGCACGTCGAGCATGTAGTCGACATAGCGTTCGTACCCGAAGCCGTCCTCGAACACGAAGGGCAGCATGCCGGTGCGGGCCGGATCGGTATCCGACCAGATGTGGCTGCGATACGAGAGGAAGCCGTTGGGCTTGCCTTCCGTGAAGGGCGAACTGGCGAAGAGCGCGGTGGCCAGCGGCTGGAGCGCCAGCGAGGTGCGGAACTTCTTCACCATGTCCGCCTCGCTCGAATAGTCGAGGTTGACCTGGATGGTGCAGGTGCGCAGCATCATGTCGAGGCCCATCGTGCCGACGCGCGGCATGTGGCGCAGCATGATGTCGTAGCGGCCCTTGGGCATGATCGGCAGTTCGGCGCGAGTCTTGTCGGGCCACATGCCGAGGCCGAGGAAGGCCTTGCCGATGCGGTCGCCGATGGTCTTCACCTGGGCGAGGTGCCGGCCGGTTTCGGCGCAGGTCTGGTGCAGGTTCTCCAGCGGCGCGCCGGAAAGCTCGAGCTGGCCCGCCGGTTCCAGGCTGACGGTGCCGTCGCTGCCCTTCATGGCGATGACGTTGCCGCCATTGGGGCCGCCTTCCACGATAGGCTCCCAGCCGAACTCGGTCAGGGCCATCAGCAGGTCGCGGATGCCGCCCTGCTCGCCATAAGACGGGGCATGGTGATCGGCGGTGTCGTAGACGAATTTCTCGTGCTCGGTACCGATCCGCCACGCCTCGCGCGGCTTTTCGCCCGCGGCCATCGGCGCGGCGAGTTGGTCCAGGCTTTCGATCACCGGATCTTCGCGATCCGAAACCTCACGGGTGCTCATGGCGGCGGAGGTAGTGCGGCCCGCGTCCGGACGCTACAACTTTTTGTACCGGGCGGTTCGTTTTCCGGCAACGTGGCGCATCTCCGCGCGCAGCGGGCCGGGTTGCCGCGCTTCACCAGTCCCCCGCCACGGCCATCCACAAGGCTGTCGCGCCGATGCTGGCCGTCTCCCCGCGCAGGATACGCGGGCCGAGCGTGATCGCGCGGGCCTGCGGGTGAGCGCGGACCAGGGCGCGTTCGCCTTCGTCGAAACCGCCTTCGGGGCCGACCAGCAGGGCCGCCGGTCCGGAATGTGCCGCAAACTGTTCCGCCGCCGGTGCGCCGCCGGTCTCGTCCGCGAAGAACAGCGTGCGGTCTTCGGGCCAGTCGCGCAGCAGCGCTTCCAGCTTCACCGGCTCGGCCAGCTCCGGCAGTGCGGTGCGGGCGCATTGCTCTGCCGCCTCGGTCACGATCGTCTGCGCCCGCTCCGGGTTAAGCTTGTCCGCCACGCAGCGCCGCGTCACCAGAGGCTGGATCCTCGCGACGCCGAGTTCGGTGGCCTTCTCCAGCACGAGATCGAAGTTCGGCTTCTTCAGCAGCGCCGCGCAGAGCCAGAAGTCGGGAACGGCCTCCTTCTCGCGCAGC
>NZ_JBJDRF010000034.1:0-62477 GCF_044987305.1 Novosphingobium sp. ZW T3_23 | reverse complement strand
CTGGCCCTGCTTCCGCAAGTATTCGGCGATGCCGGTCCCGAAGGCCTGTCCCGCACGGCCTTCGTCATCAACGCGCTGGACGAGACGCGCCGCCTCGGCCGCCACGGCGCCGCCTTCATCCGCGAACTGGCCGGGCAACGCCTGATCGGACGCATCCGCATGGACGAAGCCGTTCCCGAAGCCATCGCCACGCTCCAGACGCTCGCCCGCTACGCGCCGGCCAGCGTCGCCCTTTCGGACGTGAATCAGATTGCCGAGGCGATAACGCCCACGCTGGATTCCACATCGAACGCCTGGATCGCGCCGGTGAGCCTCGCCGCATGATCCGAAAGCTCGTTGCGCACCGCGCCGTCAGACTGCTGGCAATCGTCCCGATCGCGCTGATCGCGGCCATGGTGATCGGGGTTCCCCTCGACATCAATGCCCAGTGGATGTTCGCGGGCGTAACGATCCTCGGCACCCTGGTCATGAAGCGCTGGCCCGGCCGCAAGGGCTCGCTGGCGCTCGGCCTGCTGGCCGTGCTGATGTCCACGCGCTACATGTTCTGGCGCACCACCCAGACCCTGGCATTCGGCACCCTTCCCGAATTCCTGTTCGGGACCGGGCTCTACCTGGCCGAGCTTTACGCATGGCTGATCCTTATCCTGGGCTTCATCCAGACCAGTTGGCCGCTCGACCGCCCGGTGATCGAACCCAAGGGCGATCCGGAAACCTGGCCGACGGTCGACATCTACATCCCGACCTATAACGAGAGCCTCGAAATCGTCCGCAACACCGTGTTCGCGGCGATGGACCTCGACTATCCGGTCGACCGCTACCGCATCTTCATCCTCGATGACGGCAAGCGTCCCGAATTCCGCGCTTTCGCCAAGGAAGCCGGCTGCGGCTACCTGACGCGCGACAACAACCTCCACGCCAAGGCGGGGAACCTCAACGCGGCGATGAAGAAGACCGACGGCGAACTGATCGCCATCTTCGACTGCGACCACGTTCCCACCCGCGCCTTCCTCCAGCTCACCGTGGGCTGGTTCCAGACCGACCCGCGTCTGGCCCTGCTCCAGACCCCGCACCACATGTATTCGCCCGATCCGGTTCAGCGCAATCTCGCCTCGACCATGGGCGAGATGCCCGGTGAAGGCGACTTGTTCTACGGCCCCGTCCAGGGCGGCAACGACCTCTGGAACGCCACGTTCTTCTGCGGCTCCTGCGCGATCATCCGCCGCGAAGCGCTGATGGAGACCAACGGCTTCGCGGGCGAGACGGTGACCGAGGACGCGCACACCGCGCTGAAGCTCCAGCGCACCGGCTGGAACACCGCCTATATCAGCGCGCGCCTTTCCGCCGGTCTCGCCACCGAGCGCCTTGTGCTCCACGTCGGCCAGCGTATCCGCTGGGCGCGCGGCATGACGCAGATCCTGCGCATCGACTGCCCCCTGTTCGGCAAGGGCCTGACCTGGCAGCAGCGGCTTTGCTACCTCAACGCGATGCTGCACTTCCAGTATCCGCTCCCGCGCATCGCCTTCCTGACCAGCCCGCTCGCCTACCTGATCTTCGGCCAGAACATCATCCAGGCCTCGGCCTCGCTGATCTTCGCCTATGCCCTTCCGCACCTGTTCTGCTCGTCGGTGGCCAACGAGCGGACCCAGGCGGGTGACCGCCGCCCGTTCTGGGGCGAAGTCTACGAGACGATCCTGGCCTTCCACCTCGTGAAGCCCACGGTCATGACCTGGCTCCAGCCCCGCAAGGGCAAGTTCAACGTGACCGACAAGGGCTCGCTGCTGGACAAGACCTATTTCGACTGGGACGTCGTCAAGCCGCACCTGATCTGCATCGGCCTGCTGGTCGGCGGCATGTCGCTGGCTTTCGTGAAATGGGCGTTCTTCCCCTACATGTTCAACATCCAGACCGACACGCTGGTGCTGAACTGCGCCTGGGCAAGCTTCAGCCTGATCATCCTGCTTGCCGCCGTCTCGGTGGCACGTGAAACCCGCCAGGCCCGCCAGGACATCCGCATCCCGGTGGCTCTGCCGGTCACGGCCTATCTCTCCTCCGGGCACGTCGTCAGCGCCACCACGGTCGACATCTCGATGGGCGGCGCCGCGCTTTCCCTGCCGCCGGAACTCCCGGCGAAGGACGTGGACGTGCGCCACATCACCATGGCCATGGGCGACGAAGTGCTGTCGATCCCGGTCAAGACGATGCGCACCCGCGAAAGCAATGCCTACGTCCGCTTCGAACAGCTGGACATGCTGGCGAACCGCCATCTCGTCCGCGCCGTCATGGGCCGCGCCGACGCCTGGCAACCCACCGGCCCCAATCCGCAAGTCAGCGGGCTTCGCTCGCTGGCCGATATCATTCTTGTCGATATGGTGACGATCAAGCGCATGCTGCGTCTCAATTTCTCAGAACGCCGCGCCCTTGCTGCAATGGCGCCCCGCACTCTCGATCTACCCGCACCGACAGACAAGAAGGAAGCCAAGCCCAAGCGATCGCTGCTGCCGCTGGCCAAGGCCGCCGGCCTTGCCGCAGCCCTCGCGCTGGGCGTAGCGACCATCGTGTTCGGAAGCCGCGAAGTCCACGCCGCGCCAGCCCCGGCCGCGACCAGGGCCGCCCCCGCTGCCGGTCAGAATGGGGCCGAGAACGCCGCTGAAGCCGCGCCGCGCAACGGCCTTGGCGAACGCCTGACGTTCAGGGACATGCGCGTCGCGCGCCCGATCCGCCTCCAGGGCACCCAGGGCGAGATCGGCATACCCTTCGGCATGCGTCAGGACCGCGTCGTCACTTCGGCCGTGCTGACGCTCCAGCTTTCCTGGTCCGCCCAGATGCTGGACGACCTCAGCCAGCTGGTGGTCATCGTCAACGGCGAAGTCGTGCAGGCCGTCCCGCTCACCCGCGCCGAAGCGGGCGGACAAGCCTTGCGGATCCCCGTCAACGCCGCCCTGCTCCTGCCGGGCGACAACCAGATCAACATCCGCTTCCTGGGCCACTACGCCCGCGACTGCGAGGATCCGTTCCACAGCTCGCTCTGGGCGAACATCAGCAACACCCGCTCGTTCCTCGACGTCGAGTACCAGGCGCTCACCTTCCAGCCCGACCTCTCGCGCCTGCCCCTGCCGTTCTTCGACAAGGGCCAGAACGTGCCCCTGCGCATGCCCTTCGTCTTCGCCGGACAGCCTCACAAGGGTGAACTGGAAGCAGCGGCCGCAACGGCCTCGTGGCTGGGATCGCTGGCATCCTATCGCGGCTTCTCGTTCAAGCCGTTCTACGGTTCGCTGCCCAAGGGCAATGCGGTGGTCTTCCTCAAGGCCGGCCAGTCGATCCCCGGCCTGGACATCGCGCCCGCCAACGGCCCCAGCGCTGCCGCCGTGCGCAATCCGGTCGATCCCACCGGCACGCTGCTCGTGCTGATGGGCCGGAACGATGCCGACTTGCGCGTGGCCGCCGGTGCCGTCGCGCTGGGACGCGGCGTGTTCGGCGGGCAGCGCATGTCCTTCGACGGCGTGCGCATTCCCGCCTGGCCGCGCTACGGCGCCTTGCGCTGGATCTCCACCGACAAGCCGGTGCAGCTGGGCAAGATCATGCCCGCCTACGCGCTTCAGGGCATGGGCTTCCGCCCCGGCCCGCTCACCGCCAGCTTCCGCGTCGCGCCCGACCTGTTCTTCTGGCCCCGCGAAGGCGGCCGCCTGAACCTGACCTATCGTTATCCCGTGGCCGACTGGCTCGACCAGCGCGCCTCGCGCCTCGATGTCTCGCTCAACGGCCAGTATCTCAAGACCCTGCCGCTCAGCTCCACCTGGTGGAGCAACCTGTTCGGCGCGCGCGGCGCCAAGAGCCAGGACAGCTCGGCCACGGTCGTGCTGCCGCGCTACAACCTGTTCGGCCAGAACGAGCTGGCGCTCGACTACAACCTGGTCATCGCCGACAAGAAGAAGTGCACCGGCACCCTGCCCGAGAACGTGCGCACTTCGATCGATCCCACCAGCACGATCGACCTGACTTCGGCCTATCACGCCCTGCTGATGCCCGATCTCGCGACATTCGCCGGCGCGGGCTTCCCCTTCACGGCGGCTCCCGATCTTGCCGAGACGACCGTAGTGATGGCCGCAAATCCCGCCCCGGCTTCGGTCGAGGCGTTCCTGGAGCTGATGGGCCGCTTCGGTGACTCCACCGGTGTCCCGGTCACCGGCATCACCGTCAGCTCCTCCGTCGGCGCCGCCGATCTTCAGGAACAGGACGTGCTGGTAATCGGCGGTGTGGAACTCGCCGGAGCCGGCACACTGTTCGAAAAGGCGCCCGTCCGCTACGTGGGCGGCCACCTCGAAGTCACCCAGCGCTCGCCGCTCCAGTACGCCACCTCATTCTTCGGCGGCACCGCGCAGAACGATCCCGAGGCCGCCGCGCCGCTCGTCTACAACGCGCGCGGCTTCTCGGGCATCGTCAGCTTCCGATCGCCTTATTCGTCGGACCGTACCGTGGTTGCCCTGCTCGCGGACAATGCCGCCGCCCTGCCCGCGCTGGTGGACGGCATGGCCGACGTGAAGATCAACGCCGCGATCCAGGGCGACCTCGCCGTCACCAAGGGCGACGGCATGGCCAGCTTCGCCATCGGTTCGCGCTACTGGGTCGGCTCGCTGCCGGTCTGGATGAAGCTCGCCTACTGGTTCAGCCAGCGCCCGATGCTGATGGGGCTGTTCTCGCTGTTCCTGGCCGCGATCCTTGCCGGGCCGACCTACCTCTACTTCCGTCGCCAGGCGCAGCGCCGCCTCGGACACCAGGACGACAACGCATGAGTTCCGCGATGACCCGCCTTCGCCTCGTCGGCCTGGCCCTGCTGCTCTCCACCGCGACCACCGGCATAACGCATGCCCAGTCCGCTGGCGTGGACGCGCTGCTGCAGCAGGCGAAGTACTGGCGTTCCAAGGGCCGTGAAGACCTGGCACAGCAGGCGCTGCGGCGTGCGAAGGCGCTCGATCCCGGCAATGCCTCGGTCAATCAGGCGCTCAATTCGCGTCCTGCGGCCCCCAAGCCGCAACCCGCGGCGAAGCCCTCATCGGCTCCCAAGTCCCAAACAGCGCCCAGGCAGGCTGCAAAGCCTGCGCCGGCACGCGCCCCGGCGGCCCAGCCCAATCCGCAGCCCGCGCGAGTTGCAGCGGCCACCCGGACCGCGCCTGCACCCACCACTTCGGCCAATCGCGCAGGTCAGGCCCGCGTCGCCGGTTTCGACGCACTCGAGGACGGCAATCTCGCTTCCGCCTCCAGCCAGTTCCAGCGTGCGCTTTCCGTCAACTCCCGCGATCCCGACGCCCTGGGCGGCATGGGCCTGGTGCGCCTGCGCGAAAGCCGGTTCGCCGAAGCGGCCAACTACCTCGAACAGGCTTCGCGCTACGGCAAGGCCAGCCAGTGGGCGGAGGGCCTGGCTTCGGCCCGCTTCTTCGCGGGTCTGGACGATGCCCGCAAATTCGTGGCGCAGGGCCGCCTGGCCGATGCGCAGTCCGTGGCCGAAGGGCTGGTCCGTTCCGGCTACAACGAGCCCGCACCGGCGCTTGAACTCCTGGCCGACATCTACGAAAAGCAGGGCCGCTACGCCGACGCCGCCGACCTCTATCGCCAAGCGGGCCAAGGCGGTGGCGGCTCCGACGACAAGCGCCTCCAGATGCGCGCCGCACGGGGCCGCGCGCTTGCCGCTGCCGCCAATGGCGACGACATGGGCGCCATGCGCGAATTCCAGAACGGCCTCGTGCTCGATCCGACCGATCCCTGGATCCGATACGAATTCGCGGAGTTCCAGATCCGACGCGGCCGCGTGCCCGAAGCGGAATCGCTGATCCGTTCGCTGGCCTCGATGGGCCAGCCCGACGCGATCTATGCCGCCGCGCTGCTCAACAACGATCTGGGCCGTGCATCGGAGGCCGCGCGCCTGATCGACATGATCCCTGAGGCACAGCGCACCGCCCCCATGCGCAGCTTCGCCATCGGCGTGAAAACCGACGGCGCGATCGCCCGTGCCAAGGCGATGGCCGCCAGCGGTCAGCAGGCCCAGGCCCTTGCCTCGCTGCGCCAGCTCGGCGCCATGTCGGCCATTCCGGTCGGCAAGCAGGCCGCCATTGCCAATGCGCTCTATGAACTCGGCGACGTGCAAGGCGCCGCCTCCGTGGCCGAAAACGCCATGCAGGGCCAGGTTTCCGGCGTTGCCGACTACGAGGGGCTGATCGGCGTGCTCGCGCGCGTCGGCCGCGACGATCTGGCGCAACAGGCGCTTCAACGCGCCGGCGCCATGGCCGGCACCTCGGCCGAGGGCCAGCAGGCCTACGCAAGGATGAACGCGGCGCTTCAGGTCAGCCAGGCCGACCGCGCCCGCCAGGAAGGTCGCTTCGCCGAATCCTTCGATGTTCTCCAGAGCGCCTGGAGCGCCTCGCCGCAGAACATGGACATCCTGGCCGGACTTGCCCGTCTGTACCAGAGCGGCCGGATGCCCGCGCGCGCGGCGCAGACCTGGCAGCTCGTGCTCGCCCGCAAGCCGGGAGACAAGGACGCCCTGCTCGGCCTCGCGGAGACGGCGCAGGCGGCTGGAGACAACGACCTGTCGCGCCGCGCCCAGACCGACGTGCTCCGCGCCTTCCCGCAGGACTACCAGGTGCGCCTCTCGCTGGCCAATGTCGAGCGCGCCCGCGGCAACGACCGCGCGGCGATGAACCTGCTCAAGGACGCGCAAAACCTCTACGCGCGCGGCCAGGGCGGCACCTCGATCGATGGACTGACCGGCGGCAACCCCTTCGCCGCGATGACCCCGGCCGGCGGCTCCAACCCCTTCCGCGACCGCCCTGTGGCGGCCCCGCAGCAGGTCAATCCATTTGCGCTGGGAAGCGGCACCCGTCTTCAGGCAACTGGGGCCACTGCGTTCGGAGCGCCTTCCGGCAACGGCGGATCGGGCGGCTATGCCGCTCCCGCCATGGCGCCGGCTCCTTACGGCGCCTCGGGCAATGCCTATGGGGGAAGTAGCTACGGGAACGGCGCCTATGGAGGGAGTTGGGCCGATACCGGCATGGACGCCGGTTCCGCGAACAACTATTCCGCCGACCCCGTCATGGCGCAGATCCAGTCGCAGATCGCCGATCTCGCCCATGACAGCGGTCCCCGTGCAGACATCGTCACCGGCTATCGCCGTCGCTCCGGCGAAGCAGGCCTCAGTCAGCTCGACGAGATCAAGGGCTCGGCCCGGTTTTCCACGGACGCACCCGGCGGCCGCGTCTACGCCAAGTCCGAAGCCTCGGTGATCGATGCCGGCCGCGCCAACCAGTCGGGCCAGGCCCGGTTCGGCCTCAACGGCCTGATCGAGGCGGCCTCCATCGTTGCCGAGCAACCCTCGGTGTTCCCTTCGGCGGAAACCCAGAACGCGTCCGGCGTCGCCTTCTCGGCGGGGTACGAGAGTGACTCGGTCAAGCTGGAAGGCGGCACCACGCCGGTGGGCATGGGCAAGACCAAGGCCACGTTCCGCGCCGAAGCCAGCCCCAAGCTGTCAGACACGGTGCGCGCCAAGGCCTTCGCGGAACACCAGCCCGTGACCGACAGCGTGGTCTCCTACGCCGGCGCCCGCGACCCCGTTACCGGCATGCGCTGGGGCCAGGTGATGCGCACGGCAGGCGGCGCCGGGCTGTCCTATGACGAGGACGGCAGCGGCATCTATGCCGAGGGCCGCTACTATCGCTTCCGGGGCACCAACGTCGCCCGGAACAGCGGGTTCGAGGCCAACGTCGGCGGCTATCTGCGCGCCTATCACGGCGCCCATTCGAACCTGACCGTGGGCCTCAACGTCAATTACCAGGGCTACGACAAGAGCCAGAACTACTTCACCTGGGGCAATGGCGGCTATTTCAGCCCTCAGAACTTCATCAGCGTCGGCTTCCCCGTGAACTACACGATGGAAGACGAACTGTTCGACATCAGCGCTTCGTTCACGCCCGGTTTCCAAAGCTACAAGCAGGATCGGACCAATCTCTATCCGATCAACCCCGAGTTGCAGACCGCGCTCGACCTGCTCAAGATCGCGAACAACGATGTGCGCTCCTATTACGACAGCATCAGCAAGACCGGGTTTGCCGTGTCCAGCAACCTGTCGATCTACTACAAGCTCAGCCCCACCACCCGCATCGGCGGCGAGGCGGGTTACAACACCTTCGGATCTTATGACGAGTTCCGGAGCTTATTGGGCGTGAGACAGAATTTCGGGAGCACAGGCCGATGAAACTGCACGCATTTCCCTCGCCGCGCTCGGAAGGCGAGCAGAGCGGCGCCGGAGGCCTCGCGCTTCTGGCGATGATGGCCGCGGCCGAAGTCTGCGAAGGCGCCCCGCCCGCGCAGGCGCAAGGCTTCTTTTCAGCCATAGGACGACGGATGGCGACGCTGGAGCCTTTGGAAGGCGTCAGCGACGCGGCCGTGCTGGCCGCGCGGATCAACGGCTTCTGGCAGGATCTCGGCTGGGGCGAAATCGAGCTGGCGGTCGGTGACGATGCCATCGTCGTCCACCATCGCAACCTGCCCAAGGCACTTGCCACCGATCAGCAGGGCAACTGGCAGACGATGATGCTGGGCCTGCTCCAGGGCGCCTATGACGCCTGGTTCCGCGTACTCGGCAGCGGCCCCGCGCTGCATACGGTCGCCCAGTGGCAAGGCGACGTGGTCGAACTGCGCCACGGCCGCTGAGCCCTTCGGTCGATCAACGAAAGAACATCGGCATGAACCTTCTTCTCGACACCGGCATCAACCGGCGCAACTTCACCCTGGGGCTGATGCTGGCGATGACGGCTGCATGCAACACCGACGCCCAGAGCCGATCGCCGGTTCGCGACCCTTTCTGGCGGGTCTGGCGCGATGCCTATGTCAAGCCGGACGGCCGCATCGTCGATACCGGCAACAACGGCGTCAGCCACAGCGAAGGCCAGAGCTACGGCCTGCTCTTTGCCTACCAGGCGGGAGATGCCGAAGCCTTTTCGAAAATAGCCGCATGGACGCAGACGCACCTCTCGCGGGCCGACATGGCGCTCCACGTCTGGCGCTACGATCCATCATCGCCGAACCCGGTGGCTGACCAGAACAACGCCACCGATGGCGATCTCGTCATCGCCTGGGCCCTGGGTATGGCCGGACAGCGCTGGAACCGGGGAGACTATACCGCCAGGGCCGCGCAGATCCGCTCGGCCATCCGCAGCCATTGCGTGATCGAACGCCATGGCCGCCGCCTGCTGCTTCCCGGCATCCAGGGCTTCGTGAACGGCGACGAAGTGACGCTCAACCCGTCCTACTTCGCCTGGCCGGCGCTGGACGCCTTCGTCAGGCTGGACGGCCAGCAGGTCTGGGGCCCAATCATCAGCGACAGCGAGGCGATTACGCGCCTGGCCCGCTTCGGCAACCATCGCCTGCCCTCTGACTGGGTCGTCATCAACGGCGCCAACCAGGTGGCACCGGCAAGGGACAAGCCCCCCCGTTTCGGATACGATGCCATCCGCGTGCCGCTCTACGCCGCCGTGTCGGGGCGCCAGTCGCTGGTTCCCGACGTGGCCGCCTACTGGCGCGCATGCCTCGCCGCCAACAAGCCGATCCCGGCCTGGGTCGACGTGGTGACCGGCGAAGAGGCGAACTATGTCATCTCCGCGGGCGGCGCTGCGGTAGTGGGAAGACTGCTCGGCAGCGCTCAGCCTTCGCAGCTCACCAACGACTATTACGCGGCGTCTCTGCAGATGCTGTCCCGTTACCAGTGATGCCGTCAATCGCCTCTGCAAATGCAGGGGCGATTGACGTATAGGTCAGTAGCAAAAAGCATCAGAATCATCGTTTTTGGTCGCAAATTGTCGCACTTGCGAAAACCCGTCTTGCGGGCAGCAACAATTGGCTGAATAGCAGCGCCGACTGGACTTTTTGACGGTGTGCGACTTGAAAATCACGTCTTCTGCGACAACGGCTTACCCTCTTCTGCGTCAGGCCGGCCTGACGCTGGTCTGCGCGGGCCTGCTCGCGGGCTGCTCCACAGGTGAGAAGAAGGACGACAAGCGTGGCGCGCCCGAGGTGGGCTTCGTCGTCGTGGAACCCGCGTCGGTTCCCGTGGCCGTCACCCTGAGCGGCCGCACCGTGGCGTTCGAGAGCAGCCAGGTGCGCCCGCAGGTCACCGGCGTCATCGTCAAGCGCCTCTTCACCGAAGGCGCGATCGTGCAGGCCGGTCAGCCGCTCTACCAGATCGACCCCAGCCTCTATCGCGCCGCCGTGAACCAGGCCTCGGCCGACCTCGCCAGCGCCCGCGCCACCGCCGAAGCCGCTTCCGCCAAGGCCCAGCGCTACAAGCCGCTGGCCGACATGGAGGCCGTGGCCCGGCAGGACTATATCGACGCGCTCGCCACCGCGCGGTCCGCCAAGGCATCGATCGCCCAGAACGCGGCGACGCTGGATACCGCGAAAATCAACTTGCGCTTCACCACCGTGCCCGCCCCGATCAGCGGCCGGATCGGACGCTCGCTGTCTACCGTGGGCGCCTTGGCCAGCGCCACGCAAACCGATCCGCTCGCGATCATCCAGCGGATGGATCCGATCTTCGTCGACATGCAGCAGTCCGCCGCCGACCTCACCGCGCTGCGCCGCAAGCTTGCAGCCGGCGGCGTCAATCCGGGCAGCACCGAGGTTCACCTCAAGTTCGACGACGGTTCGCAATATGCGCTGACCGGAACGGTGCAGTTCTCGGAAGTCACGGTCGACCAGGACACCGGCACCGTCACGCTGCGCGCCCGCTTCCCCAACCCGGATGGCCTGCTGCTGCCGGGCATGTTCGTTTCCTCAGTGTTCGACCAGGCCACCGATCCCAATGCCTTCCTGGTGCCGCAGAACGCGGTTCAACGCGATTTCGACGGTTCGGCCTATGTCATGGTGGTCGGCGCCGACAACAAGGCGGCACGCCGCAAGGTTTCCGCCGAACGGTCCCAGGGCGTGAATGCCGTCGTCACCGCCGGTCTCCAGAAGGGCGACAAGGTCATCGTCCAGGGTTTGAACGGCCTCAAGCAGGGCGCCCAGATCAAGCCGGTAGCCGCCTCCACCGCGCAGACGGTGGCACCGCCCTCCGGCAAGCCTGCCGAAGGCGAAGGCGCGCGTCCCGCCGCCAAGGGTCGCTGAACCGCCCATGTCACGCATATTCATCGACCGGCCGATCTTCGCCTGGGTTCTCGCCATCATCGTCATGCTGGCGGGCCTCGGCGCCTTGGCGTTCCTGCCCAACGAACAATACCCGGACATCGCCCCGGCCCAGGTCAACATCCGCGCCACCTACAACGGCGCGTCGGCCGAAACGATCGAGAACAGCGTCACCCAGGTGATCGAGCAGCAGCTCACCGGCATCGACGGCCTGCTCTATTTCAGCTCGCAATCCTCCAACCGTGGCCAGGCGACGATCAGCGTGATCTTCGCCAAGGGCACGGATCCCGACATCGCGCAGGTCCAGGTCCAGAACAAGGTCCAGTCGGCCCTCTCCCGCCTGCCTCAGGCCGTGCAGAGCCAGGGCGTCACCGTCACCAAGTCCAACCCCGACCAGCTCCTGCTGGTCGCGGTCTATGACGAGACCGACAGCCGCTCCAACCAGGACGTGTCCGACTACCTGACGTCGAACATCCAGGATCCCCTCTCGCGCGTGGAGGGCGTGGGCGACGTCAACGTCTTCGGCGCGCCCCACGCCATGCGCATCTGGCTCGACCCCACCAAGCTGGCCGCCGTGGCGCTGATGCCCAGCGACGTGACTTCGGCGATCACCGCCCAGAACACCGAAGTTGCCGCCGGCGAGATCGGCGGCCTGCCCGCACCCAAGGACCAGGCGATCGACGCGATCGTCACCGCCGGCACGCGCCTCCAGACCGCGCAGCAGTTCCGCGACATCGTCCTCAAGACCAACGCCGATGGCTCGGTGGTGACGATCGCCGATGTCGGCCGCGTCGAAATCGGCGCCGAGAACTACAACACCGTCAGCCGCATCAACGGGCACCCCGGCGCCGGCATCTCCATCTCGCTCTCCCCCGGTGCCGACGCACTGGCGACCGCCGAATTGGTGAAGGCGGAAATGAGCACGCTGGCCCAGGGCATGCCTGACGGGCTTGGCTACATCTACGGCAACGATACCACCTCGTTCATCAAGCTCTCGGTCGCGGAAGTCGAAAAGGCGCTGTTCGAGGCGATCGTGCTGGTCGTCATCGTCATGTTCGTGTTCCTGCAAAGCTGGCGCGCCACGCTGATCCCGGCCATCGCCGTGCCGGTCGTGCTGCTGGGCACTTTCGCGGTGTTCTACATCGCCGGATTCTCGATCAACACGCTGACCCTGTTCGGACTGGTGCTGGCCATCGGCCTGCTGGTGGACGACGCCATCGTCGTCGTCGAGAACGTCGAGCGATTGCTCGAAGAAAATCCGGGCATGTCCCCGCGCGAAGCCACCATCAAGTCGATGGAGGAAATCCAGACCGCGCTCGTCGCCATTGCCCTGGTGCTCTCGGCGGTGTTCCTGCCGATGGCCTTCTTCGGCGGATCGACCGGCGTGATCTACCGCCAGTTCTCGCTGACGATCGTCGTCGCCATGGTGCTTTCGGTGTTCGTCGCGCTGATCCTCAGCCCGGCACTCACCGCCACGCTGCTCAAGCCCAAGACGCTGGAAGGCGAGGAAACGCCTACCTGGATCGAGCGCCGCCTGCCCTGGCTCGCGCGAGGCTGGGAATGGTTCCACACCCGCTTCAACCGCGGCTTCGAGCGGATGACGAACGCCTACGCGCACCGCGTGGAGCGCGTCATCGAGCATAAGTGGCGCTGGCTGGTGCTGTTCCTCATTGCCTGCGTCGCCACGCTGATGCTGTTCCAGCGCCTGCCCACCGGCTTCCTCCCCAACGAGGACCAGGGCACGATCATGGTGCAGTGGCGCCTCCCCGCAGGCTCACCCCGCAGCCGCACCGAGGAAGTGCAGCGCGCGGTGGAGAAATACTTCGAGACTTACGAGAAGGGGAACGTCGCCAGCATGTTCACCCTCGCGGGCGGCGGCATGGGCGCATCCGGGCAGAACAGCGGCCAGGCCTTCATCACCCTGGTCGATTGGGAACAGCGCCCCGGCTCCGAGAACAGCGCGGAAGCCATCGTCCAGCGCGCCAATGGCGCCCTGCGCGGCTTGCGCGATGCCCAGGTGTTCACTCTGGTCCCCGGCGCCATTCGCGGCCTCGGCTCGTCCTCCGGCTTCACCATGGAGCTTCAGAACCGCAGCGGCATGAGCCGGGCGGACTTCCAGAAGGCCCGTGACGAAGTGCTGGCCAAGGCGATGGCCGACGACCGCCTGACCAATGTGCGCCTGAGCGACCTTCCCGACGTCTCGACGCTGAAGATCAACACCAATACCCGCGCGCTGACGACTTACGGCGTGACCGCCGCCAGCGCGAACTCCACGCTGCAAACCGCCTGGGGCGGCACTTACGTCAACGACTTCCTCGACAAGGGCCGCGTCAAGCGCGTCTTCGTCCAGGGCGACGCACAGTTCCGTTCGCGCCCCGAAGACCTCGCCAACTGGTTCGTACGCGGCACGAGCGGCCAGATGGTGCCCTATTCCGCCTTCTCGAACATCAGCTGGTCCACCGCGCCCAGCAGCTCCTCGCGCTTCAACGGCCTCCAGGCCTACGAATTCTCGGGCAGCCCGGCACCGGGCGTAAGCTCGGGCACGGCGATGGACGTGATGGAGGAACTGGCCAGCCAGGTGTCCGGAACCGCAGTGGCCTGGGCCGGCTCATCCTATCAGGAGCGGCTTTCCTCCGGCCAGGGACCCCTGCTCTATGCACTGTCGCTGCTGGTGGTGTTCCTATGCCTGGCCGCACTTTACGAAAGCTGGTCGATCCCCGTCGCGGTCATCCTGGTGATCCCGCTCGGCCTGCTGGGCGCGATCATGGCGGTGACGCTGCGCGGCCTGGAAAACGACGTCTACCTCCAGATCGGCCTGCTCACGACCATGGGCCTCGCCGCCAAGAACGCCATTCTCATGATCGAGTTCGCCGAACAGGCCGAACGCCAGGGCAAGCGCGTGATCGAGGCCGCCCTTGAAGCCGCCCGCATCCGTCTGCGTCCGATCCTGATGACCAGCTTCGCGTTCATCTTCGGCGTGGTGCCGCTCGCCATCGCCAGCGGCGCGGGCGCCAACAGCCGCATCGCCATCGGCACGGCGGTGGTCGGCGGCATGCTGACCGCGACGCTGCTGGCCATCTTCTTCATCCCGCTGTTCTTCGTGCTCGTCAGGCGGGGCGTCCGCGACGGCCTTGCTTCGGTCCGTCGCCATGTTCAGCAACGCCGCGCACGAAAGGGAGACGCCGCATGATCCGTTCGCGATGGCTGCCCGGCGCCGCGCTTGCCTCGATCTCCGCGCTGGCGCTCGGTGCATGCTCGATGGCGCCAAAGTACGTCACCCCCGCGCCGCCGGTTGCGGCGTCATGGCCAGTCGGAGACGCCTACCTCGCCCAGAGCGAGGCGACGCTGCCCTTGGTTTCCTATACGGAGATTTTCCAGGATCCTCGGCTTCAGTCGCTGGTCGAACAGGCGCTCACCAACAACCGCGACGTGCGCGTCGCCGCCGCGAACCTCGCCGCCGCCCGCGCGCAAGTGCGCGTGGTCCGCGCCAACCAGTTCCCCGCAATCGGCGTGAGCGGCTCCGCCAGTCGTACCGAGGCGAATGGAACGGCTGCCGGCGGCACGACCGGAAGCCTGACCGGCGATCGCTCCTCCTATTCGCTGCAAGGCGGCATTTCGAGCTTCGAACTCGACTTCTTCGGCAAGTACGCCAGCGCCACCGAGGCCCAGCGCAACACGGCGCTCTCCACGGAGGCGGCCGCCCGCACGGTGCGGCTTGGCCTCGTCGCCGATCTGGCCCAGGCTTGGGCGACTTATGCGGCGGACAGGGAGCTTCTGGAGATAGCGCAGGCAACCGCCGCCAATGCAGAGCGCAGCGTCACCCTCACCGGCGCTCGGCTGAAGGGCGGAATCGCGCCGCGTACGGACTTGCGACAGGCCGAGCAGGTGCTCGAAACCGCGCGGGGCGACGTCGCTTCACAGACCACCGCATTGGCGCAGGACGTCAACGCGGTACGCCTGCTGGTCGGCGCCGATTTCGATGAAGCCCTGCTTCCGGCCAATCTGGACGAGGTCAATCGCTCGCTGGCCGTGCTTCCGGCAGGCACGAGTTCTCAGGTTCTGCTGCGCCGTCCGGACGTGGTGGAAGCCGAATATTCCCTGCGTGCCGCCAATGCCGATATCGGCACGGCGCGTGCCCAGCTTTTCCCGTCGATCTCGCTGACCGGGCTGCTTGGTGTCGCCAGCAATGCCTTGTCCGCCCTGTTCGACAAGGGCGCCTTCTCCGCCACCGGCACGGCCGCCGCAAGCTGGTCGATCTTCAATGCCGGCGGAAGGACCGCCAATGTCGAGGTCGCCAAAGCGCAACGCGATGCCGCGCTGGCGACTTACGAGAAGGCGATCCAGACCGCGTTCCGCGAGGTGGCCGACGCCCTGGCCGACCAGGGAACGCTGGCCGAGCGCCTGCGGGCAGCCTCAAGGTTCACCGAAGCGGCCACCGATACCGCGCGGCTGACCGAGGCCAGCTACCGCCAGGGCATCACCAGTTCGCTCGAGAACCTGGACGCGCAACGCAGCCTCTACAGCGCCCGGCAGCAGGAAATCTCCGTGCGCCTCTCTGCGGCGGGTAACCGGATCACGTTGTATCGCGTGCTCGGCGGAGATCAGGCCACCCAGCCGCAAGTCCCATAGGCCTGAAGTAAGGAAGCCTTCGCGCTACTCGGCGGCTTGCGCAGCACGGTCGCGCGTATCGCGGATTGCCAGTTCGATGAGCCGGGCATTGACTTCCAGCAGGCTTTCCTCGCGGCGTCCGGGCAAGGTGCCCAGTATCCGTCGCAACCTGCGGTCGGTGGCCAGGGTGATCGAACGCTCGATACCGGTCATGAGCGTGGTGGCCATCATAACCGCAGTGTCGCCAAGGACTCCCCGTCGATCCATCTGCGCCACGAACAGCCCGATCAGCGGACGCGTCGAATTGACGCGCTGATGCATGATGCGCACATCGAACTGGTCCGCCATCGAGTTGCGCAAGTGCAGCAGTCCCGTATGGCGGGCCCAGAATTCGTGGTATGACCGCACGAAGGCCATGGCGCGGGTGGCAAGTTCCTCGTCCGACCAGTATTCTCTTACCAGAGCAAAATACTCGTCCTGGGCCGTGCCCATGACGGGCTCCAGAATGGCCAGCAGCAGTTCGGTGAAGTCGGTGAAGTAATTGTAGAGCGAGGTCATGCCGAGCCCTACCGAGCGCGCCACGGCCCCCAGTGTGACCGGCTCATCGGTATTCTCTACAAGCTCGATCGCTGCCGCGAGAATGCGTTCGCGGGTTATTCGGCCCTTCCGGCCCAGCCTCTGCCCGTGGAGATTGTGACTGATCCCCGCGCCCGCGCCCGTTACGGCTGCCGCCAGCTGGGCCGCGTAGGCGGAAGGACTGCCGTCCTGTCCGCCCTCGGTCGTCGTAAACTCACCCGGCGGCCCAGCCTGCTCCGGCAATGCCGGATCAGGCTGGCCAGAGGGAGGCGCCGCGTTCGCAGGCGGTTCGGTCGATCCCGGCCCAGGCGCCTCGGGCGGTGCCCCCACTTCCGCGTGCCGCTTGCCGTCAGGCCGCTTCGACCTGACCGACCGGCCAGGCGAGGATCTTGACGTCGGTGAACTCTTCAATGCCTTCGACACCCCACTCACGGCCCATGCCGCTCGCCTTGTAGCCACCGAACGGAATGTCGCCGGCGATGCACATGCCGTTGTTGACGCTCATCGACCCGGTGCGCACGCGCTTGGCGATATTGATGGCCCGGTTCAGATCACCCGAGCTGACTCCGCCCGATAGGCCATAGGAGCTCTGGTTGGCAATCCGCACCGCATCCTCGTCGTCCTCATAGGGAATGACCACCAGGACCGGGCCGAAGATTTCCTCCTGGGCAATGCGCATGTCGTTGGTAACGTCCGTGAAGCAGGTCGGCTCCACAAAATAGCCGCCGCCCTTGTCGGGACGGATCTGGCCTCCGGCAAGCAGCGTGGCGCCTTCTTCCTGGCCCAGATCGATGTAGCTCTTCACGCGCTCCATCTGACGCTTCGAGATCACCGGCCCCATGATATGCGCGGGATTGGCGATATCGCCCCAGTTGTCACCGAAATTGCCGTAGGCACCCTTGAGAATGGCCTTGGCCTCCTCGTAACGGCTCCGGGGGACCAAAAGGCGCGACTGTACGGCGCAGCCTTGCCCGGCGTGGAACACCAGCATCGCCATGCCCACTTCCATGGCGAAGTTCGGTGCATCGTCGAGCACGATCTTGGCCGATTTTCCGCCGAGTTCGAGGAACACGCGCTTCAGCGTCGCTGCGCCCTGCTCCATGATGCGCTTGCCGACACCGGTCGACCCGGTGAACGAGATGAGATCCACGCGCGGATCGGTGACGAGCATTTCACCCGCCAGCGCCGGATCGGCGCCGAACACTACGTTGATGACGCCATCGGGGAACCCGGCTTCGCTGGCCAGTTCGCCGAAGATCGCGCCCATGCCGGGGGTATCCGGCGCGGGCTTGAGGATCACGGTGCAGCCTGCGAGCAAGGCCGCGACCATCTTGCCGATATTGACATAGAGCGGGACGTTCCACGGCGTGATCGCCCCGACCACGCCGACCGCCTCGCGCACGCCGACCCGCTTGTGGATCATACCGAAGGCCGGCTTCTCGCCGTAATCCTTTTCCCACTCCAGCTGGTCGAAGACGCGCATGTAATCGTCCCAGCCGTCCAGCGCCATGTCGACATGGGCACGGTTCACCGCGCCCTGCGCGGCACCCGCCTCGTGCATGGCCAGTTCGGCCAGACGCGGGCGAGCAGCCTCGAACAACGCGCGGTACTTGTTTACCAGCGCCACGCGCTTTTCGATGTTGGTGGACCAGTCGGTCTCGTCGAAGGCCCGGCGGGCGGCGGCGATGGCGGTATTGACGTCATCGGCGGTGGCATCGGCGGCCTTGCCTACCGGCTCTCCGGTCCAGGGGCTGATCACGTCGAACGTGGCGCCGTTGCTGGCGCCGCGCAGTTGGCCGTCGATGTAGAGCTTGGCTTCGGGAAGAGTGGTCATCGTCTGATCCTTGGCGGAAACGGGTTCTTGCACGAGGTCTGAAGCGCTCACGGGCGGCGCGCCCCGACCGAGACGTGAAGCACGCGCACATCGGGTGGCAGGTCGAGCACCGAGCGGAACACGCCGGTGACGTTTTCGGTTTGGGAAATCGGCCGCGTACGCAAGTCGATGCCCTTGGCGGCGCAGCCCCCATGGAAACGCATTGCTGCATCCTGATCCCAGCCGGGCGCGGTCTTGCCCGGTTCGTACATCGGCCCGGCGCGCACGGTGGTCACGCGAATTCCGGCGGGCTCCAGTTCCTCGACCAGCGCCTCGGTAAAGCGCTCCAGTCCGGCCTTGGTGGTCTGGTAGAGCGAGAGCATGACGAACGGCACGGCGATGGATTCGCTGCCCACGTTGATGATCTGGCCGCCCTTTTCCATCATCGGGATCGCCGCGCGGCAGCAGTAGATCGGCCCGTTGAGGTTGGTGGCGATAATATCGTCGATCTGGGCGTCCGTAGCCTCGGCCACCGTGAAAGGCTCGTAGATCGCGGCGTTGTTGATCAGCACATCGATCTTCGGATAGGTTTCGGCGACGGTGGCGAAAGCCTTGCGCACGGAATCGGCGGAAGCGACGTCACATTCCACCGCCATGGCCGAGCCGCCGATTTCCCTGGCGGCTTCCTCCACCTTGGACAGCGTGCGCCCCAGGAGGATCACGGTCTCTCCCTCACTGGCGAAGCGCCTGGCCAGAGCCCGGCCGAGACCCGCACCCGCCCCCGTGATCACGATCGTCTTACCCACGCATCCTCCCGTTTTTTGGGCTTCCCAGTGCCGATGCTTGCCGACACGATTTCCCGGACTGTAGCTCTTGCACAACCCGCTGCCTATCGCGGGAACGATGGATCGCGATAACCGCCCGGGCGGTGCTCGCTCAGGTTCTCGCGATGTCCACGATCAGGCGCGAGAGCTTCTGCCGAGCGATTTTCCAGCCGTCGGCAGAGCGGCGATAGGTCTCATGATAATGGCCATAGCCCGTCAGCGAAAATTCGTCTTTCACGACCCGGTCTTGCATGGCCCAGACCGCTTCGCCGATATCGCCATCGATGGTTATTTCCGGCGAATGGACCTGATGGACGGTTTTCGCTTCCGCAAGAGAGCGGCGGACCATCGATACGAAATCGTCCCGCCCCGTCTCCAGCGTTCCCCCGGCAGGCCGCGTGTCGATCTCACAGTCCTCGGTGAACAGCGCTGTCCAGCCGTCCCAATCCTTGGTATCGAGGAGCCGGCAATAGCGGGCCTTGAGATTGCAGATCTCCAGCCAGTCGGCGAAATCGAATGTCTGCGACATGCGCCATTGCTCCCTTATCAGCCGGACTTGTCAGCCGGACGTCGTTTCCGCTTCCAGTCTCTCGGCAGCGAGCTTTCGCAAGTCGGCGGTCTTGATCTTGGCGCTGCCCGTGGTCTTGAGATCGCTTTCGGCGACGAACAGTACCCGGCGCGGCACTTTGTAGCTGGCGAGCCTCTGCTTGGCGAAATCGCGGATCGATCCCGCTTCCGGCCGCGTGCCATCGATCGGCACCACGCAGGATACCACCAGTTCACCCAGCAGATCGTCCGGCACGCCCACCGTCTGCACCATCTTCACCTCGGGATGGGCACGGATCACGTCGTCGATCTCGAGGGGAGAGACATTGGCGCCCCCGGTCTTGATGATGTCGTTGAGGCGTCCTTCCCAGAACAGGCGGCCTGCCTCGTCCAGGTAACCGCCGTCCGCCGTTCGCAGGAATCCCTCCCCGTCGAGCGTCTCGTCCAGCGGCACCCCGAGATAGCCGAGCATCAGCGTCGGGCCCTTCACCGCGATCTCGCCGCGCTCGCCCAAGGCCATCGTCGCCCCGGTGAGCGGATCGACGATCTTGATCGTGGAGCCCGCCGTCGGTGCACCATGCGACTTGCCCGCGATCTCGGCAGGCGTGCCGGAGGCGAAGACCGAGATCAGGGTGAAGGTTTCCGTGTTCCCGAAAGCCTGCGCCGGTTCGCGCCAGTCTGTATCGATCGTGGGATGCTGCGCGCATGGCGTGGCCGCGTCGATGTAATGCATCGCCGAAAGATCGACCGTCTCGTAGTTGGAGGCCGCCATCAGCTGCGCCCACTGGTGCGGCCAGGCCAGCATCATCGACGCTTTCTCCGCGGCCATAAGCGACAAAGCCTCTTCCGCGTCGAACCAGCGCTGAAGCACCAGCGAACCACCCGAGCCGAGCGTGCCGCCCAGCGCCATCGAGAAATTGCCCGACCAGAAGAAGCCGTTGGCCGACCAGGTGCGCGGCGGAACCTTCACATCGTACCACTGCGGCCAGCGCCAGAGCTGGAGACAGACGCCGCGATGCGCGGAGACAATGCCCTTCGCCTTGCCGGTCGATCCCGAAGAAAAGAACAGCACGCCGGGGTCGCTCGGCTGCACCGATGCAGCCGCCGCATCGACCAGAGCCGGATCGACGTCGTTCCCACGGGCAAGGAACGTGCTCCAGCCCTCGATCGCGCCGAGGCCTTCATCGCTGTCGATCAGGGCGAGATGGCGCAGGAACGGGAATTTCGTGGAAGCGACTTCGCCCGGTTTTGCGCTCGCGATCTGCGGTTCGAGATCGACGAGGATTTCCGCGAAGTCCTTCTTGAGCACCCGGCGTTCCAGCAGCAGCACCGAACAGCCGCCCATCTGCAACACGGTTTCCAGTTCGGCAGGCGTGGAGAACGTGCTCATCGTCATGGCCACGCCGCCTGCCAGGGCCGTGCCGAAAACGCCGGAAAGAAATTCAAGGCGGTTCGTCGCCAGCACGCCGACGCGGGTGCCCTTGCCGACGCCGCACGCAAGCAGCGCGCGGGCGACCTCTATCGAGCGCGCCCACAGATCGTCGTAAGTCCATCGCTCGACCCGGTCGCCCAAATGGATCACCGCCGCTTCGGCGGGGCCATGGCGGCGCGTGACCTCGCGTACGAAACCGCCGAGCGTCAGCGGGCCGATGCCCTGCTCTTCCGCCAGCGGGATGCCGCGCACGATGGACAAGCCCTCGGTAACCTCGACCATGCCTTCCTCTCCCATCGAAGCCCTACCGCAGCGGACGGCTCCCTCAAACCGCCCGCCGCGCCGGCTGCATCAGGCGTTCACGTCGACGATGTAACGGCCGGTGACCTCGCCGGACATGAACTTGCGCGCAGCCTCGATCGCCTCGCCCAGGCCGATGGTCTGGCCGATGGTTTCCAGCGCTGCCGGGTCGAGATCCCTAGCGAGACGGTCCCAGGCCTTCAGGCGCTTGGCCTTGGGGGCCATGACGCTGTCTATGCCGAGCAGCGAAACGCCGCGCAGGATGAAGGGCATGACGGTCGAAGGCAGGTCGAAGCCCTGCGCCAGCCCGCAGGCGGCAACTGCGCCGCCGTACTTCGTCTGCGCGATGGCATTGGCCAGGGTGTGGCTGCCGGCGGTATCGACGACCCCGGCCCAGCGCTCCTTCTGGAGCGGCTTGCCCTTCTCGGCGAGTTCGGCGCGGTCGATGATCGTTTCCGCGCCCAGCGTCTTCAGGTAATCCGCCTCACCCGGCTTGCCGGTGAGCGCGGCGACCGAGTAGCCCAGCTTCTTGAGGATCGCGATGGCGACCGAACCGACGCCGCCGGTGGCGCCCGTCACCAGAATTTCGCCCTGATCCGGGGTCACGCACCAGTCCACCAGCGCATCGACGCAAAGGGCGGCGGTGTAGCCCGCCGTGCCGATCGCCATGGCCTGCTTGGGCGTGAAAGCCGAAGGCAGCGGCACCAGCCAGTCCCCCTTGAGCCTGGCCTTCTGCGACAGGCCGCCCCAGTGCCCCTCGCCCACGCCCCAGCCGTTGAGCACGACGGTATCTCCCGCCTTCCAGTCTGCATGGCTGCTTTCGGTGACGGTGCCGACGAGGTCGATCCCAGGCACCATCGGGAACTTGCGCACGACCGGAGAAGCCCCGGTGACGGCCAGGCCGTCCTTGAAGTTCAGCGTCGAGAATGCCACGTCCACGGCGACATCGCCTTCGGGCAGAGCGCTTGCGTCAAGCTGCTGGAGAGTGACCGTCTGGCCCTCATCGCTCTTGTCGATCACGATAGCGGAAAACATGGCATACTCCCTGGCGTATTCCCTCGCGGCCTCGTTCAGGCCCGACGATGCAGGCCTTCGTTGAAAGGGAATATGCGCCGCGCCGTCAATGCCGCCACCCCATGCCATCGCCTAGGCGAAGCGGCATCATGGGTGGGGTATCAACCGGCGTATTCGTAGGGGCGTCAACCGGCGTATTCGTAAGGGGCGTCAACCGCCTGGCGAAACGCCGTGGGCCGCCAGCAGGTCCGCCACTTTCGGAAAGGCCTTGGCGCGCATGGTTCCGTACATCGAAAGCCGCAGGATCTCGCGCGAATAGCGACGCGACAGTTCCCGCCGCTGGCCCTCGTCGGCGGCATGGGCGCGGGCGAGGATGGGCCAGAAGAACACGCCGGCTAGGTTCATCACCGAGTAGACCTCGAAGTCGATGCCCGGCTCCGCCAGCTCGGTTCCCGCGAAACGGCCCAGCGAGCCGCAATATTCGCGCCAGAACGGATCCTGCGACGGGTCCGGCGAGGCCAATACCTGCTGGAGCCAGACGCGGCAGATGTCCGGATTTTCCATCGCGAAGTCGCACAGACGCTCGGTCAGGGCAACGACGTCGACTTCCTCGACGCGGCGCTCGCCCACGGTCTCGGGATCGCCGAAAACGGCATGGAACAGCTTGTCGGAAACCCACTGGATAGTCGCCTCGATCAGCTTTTCGCGGGTTTCGAAATGCTGGTAGGCCGTGCCGCGATTGACGGCGGCGAGATGGGCCACGGCCGAGAGGCTGACGCCCTCCGGCCCGTCCTTGGCCAGAAGGTTGGCCGCCGCATCAAGGATGACGACACGCGTGGCGACAGGATCGCGTGTCCTGCGCCGTGTTTTCGCCTCCATGCTCGCCCCTCTCTTCATCAAAGGGCGAGCATAGCGACGTGCCTACTAATCGACAATGTTGATTAGCTTGTCCTCAAAGGAAAGCTTTGACCTTTTCGAGCACCAGTTCGGCGTGCTCTTTTCGGCAGATCAGCAGGTCCGGCATATAGACGTCTTCCCGATTGTAGACCAGCGGGCTGCCGTCGATGCGCGAGACGTGGAGACCCCAGCCTTGCGCGACGGCAGCAGGAGCGCAGCTGTCCCATTCGTATTGGCCGCCAGAGTGGAGGTAGATATCCGCCTCTCCGCGCAGGATCGCCATGGCCTTGGCTCCGGCCGATCCCATCGGCACCAGTTCGGCGCCGATCTCTTCGGCCACGCCGGTCGCTTCCTTGGCGGGACGCGTGCGGCTGACGACCATGCGCAGCTTTTCCGGCGCGGGAGGAATCTCGCCCGGCTGGTCGGAGCGCAGGACCACGCCTGCACCCGGCAGCGCCACGGCACCCAGCACCGGAGCTCCATCCACCGCCATGCCCACATGGACTGCCCAGTCAGCGCGCTCCTCGCCATATTCGCGGGTGCCGTCCACCGGATCGACGATCCACACCCGCTCCTTGGCGAGCCGTTCGGCATTGTCCTTCTCCTCTTCGGAGAGCAGCCCGTCCTCGGGCCGCTGCTCACGGAGGGCATGGCAAAGGAACTGGTTGGCGGTCTGATCCCCCGCTTTGCCCAGCGACTTGCCCGAGAACAGGCCGGAAGCCCGCACGTCGAGCAGGATCTTGCCCGCCACTTCGGCCAGATGCGCGGCCAGATCGCCGTCGTTAGCGATAGTCATCACGCATCTCCCAGCAGAGTGTCGACGATCAGGTTGGCCGCATCTTCCGGCGAGATCGCCGTGGTATCGATGCGGATTTCCGGATTGCGCGGCGCTTCGTAAGGGCTGTCGATACCGGTGAAGTTCTTGAGCTCGCCCGAGCGCGCCTTCTTGTAGAGGCCCTTGACGTCGCGCGCCTCGGCCACCTTCAGCGGCGTGTCGATGAACACCTCGAAGAACTCGCCTTCCGGCAGCATCGAGCGCACCATCTCGCGGTCCGCCTGGAACGGCGAGATGAAGGCGGTGATCACGATCAGGCCCGCGTCGGTCATCAGCTTCGAGACTTCGCCCACGCGGCGGATGTTCTCGATGCGGTCGGCCTCGGTGAAGCCCAGGTCCTTGTTGAGCCCGTGACGCACGTTGTCGCCGTCGAGCAGGAAGGTGTGCCGGTTCATCCGGTGCAGCTTCTTCTCGACCAAGTTGGCGATGGTCGACTTGCCGGAGCCCGACAGGCCGGTGAACCACAGCACCGCCGGGCGCTGGTTCTTGAGGCCTGCGTGCTGCTTGCGGTCGATGTCCACGGCCTGCCAGTGCACGTTTTGCGAACGGCGCAGCGAGAAGTGGATCATGCCCGCCGCCACCGTGGCATTGGTCATCTTGTCGATCAGGATGAAGCCGCCCAGCGTGCGGTTGTCGGCATAGGCCTCGAACACGATCTGCTTGTCGGTGGTGAGTTCCGCCACGCCGATCGAGTTCAGCTCCAGCGTCTTGGCCGCCAGCTTCTCCATCGTGTTGACGTTGACTTCGTACTTCGGCTCCTGAACCGTCGCCGAAACCATCTGCGTGCCGACCTTCAGCCAGTAGGCACGGCCGGGCACCATGGCCTCGTCCGCCATCCACACGAAGGTCGCCTCGAACTGGTCGGCGGTCTGCGGCGGATTGTCCGCGATCGAGATCACGGACCCTCGCGAACAGTCGATCTCGTCGGCAAAGCAGACGGTGACCGACTGGCCCGCGACCGCTTCTTCCAGGTCGCCGTCATAGGTGACGACGCGGGTGATCGTGCTGGTCTTGCCCGAGGGCAGAACGCGGATCTTGTCTCCCGCCCTGACCGAGCCAGTGGCGATCAGGCCCGAGAAGCCACGGAAATCGAGGTTCGGACGGTTCACCCACTGCACCGGCAAACGGAACGGCTTGTCCGCGTCCACCGAGGAGAGAACCTCCACCGTTTGCAGATGCTCCACCAGTGTGATGCCCGCGTACTGCGGCGCCTTGTACCACGGGGTCTTGTCCGAGAGCGTGGTGATGTTGTCGCCCTTGAAGCCGGAGATCGGCAGGGCGGTGAAGCTTTCGATGCCGATTTCGCGTGCGAACTCGCCATATTCCTCGACGATCTTGTCGAAGACTTCCTGGCTGTAGTCCACCAGGTCCATCTTGTTGACGGCGAGGACGATGTTCTTGATGCCGATCAGGTGGCACAAGTACGAATGGCGGCGCGTCTGCACCAGCACGCCCTTGCGCGCATCGATCAGGATCACCGCAAGGTCGGCGGTGGAGGCGCCGGTCACCATGTTGCGGGTGTACTGTTCGTGACCCGGGCAATCGGCGACGATGAACTTGCGCTTCTCGGTGTTGAAGAAGCGATAGGCCACGTCGATGGTGATGCCCTGCTCGCGCTCTGCGGCGAGGCCATCGACCAGCAGCGCGAAGTCGATTTCTTGACCCTGCGTGCCGACCTTCTTCGAGTCCGACTGGAGCGCGTCCAGCTGGTCCTCGAAGATCATCTTCGAATCGTAGAGCAAGCGACCGATCAAGGTGGACTTGCCGTCATCGACGCTGCCGCAGGTGATGAAGCGCAGCATCGTCTTATGCTCGTGCTGGACGAGATAGGCGTCGATGTCGTCGGCGATCAGCTGGTCGGTGACGTAGACGGCTTCTTTGGTTTCGATATCGGCCATCAGAAGTACCCCTGCTGCTTCTTGACTTCCATGCCGGCACCGCCGGCGTCCTTGTCGATGGCACGGCCCTGCCGTTCCGAAGTGGTGGTGAGGAGCGTTTCCTGGATCACTTCGGGAAGCGTCTTCGCCTCGCTCTCCACCGCGCCGGTCAGCGGGTAGCAGCCTAGCGTGCGGAAGCGGATCGAGCGTTCGACGGGAACCTCGCCGGGCTGGAGCGGGAAGCGTTCGTCATCGACCATCAGCAGCATGCCGTCGCGCTCCACGGTGGGGCGCTTGTCCGCGAAATAGAGCGGCACGATCGGAATGTCGTTGAGGTGGATGTACTGCCAGATGTCCAGCTCGGTCCAGTTCGAGATCGGGAAGACCCGGATCGATTCCCCGCGCGCCTTGCGGGCATTGTAGAGGTTCCACAGTTCCGGGCGCTGGTTCTTGGGATCCCAGCCATGCGAGGAGGTGCGGAACGAGAAGATGCGCTCCTTGGCCCGGCTCTTCTCCTCGTCGCGGCGGGCGCCGCCGAAGGCCGCGTCGAAGCCGAACTTGTCGAGCGCCTGCTTCAGGCCTTCCGTCTTCCACATGTCGGTGTGGAGCGCGCCGTGATCGAACGGGTTGATGCCCTTCTCGGCCGCTTCCGGGTTCTGGTAGACCAGCAGCTCCATGCCGCTCTCGCGCGCCATCTTGTCGCGCAGCTCGTACATCGCCTTGAACTTCCACGTCGTATCGACGTGGAGCAGCGGGAACGGCGGCGGCGAGGGATAGAAGGCCTTGCGGGCGAGATGCAGCATCACCGCGCTATCCTTGCCCACCGAGTAAAGCATCACGGGCTTTTCGGCCTCGGCAACGACTTCGCGAATGATGTGGATGCTCTCGGCTTCGAGACGCTCCAGGTGCGTGAGTGTTTTCATCGGGTCATCCTCTGCCGGGGCGCGTGCCCGTTGGCTGGGTTCCTTGGAACGGAGTATTCGGTTCGCCCGATCCGAATCGCAGGGATGACAATCCCGCGAACCTCCCATATGGGAGGGTATGCCCCTCACGAGCAACGATGAGACCGATCTCCTGATCCCGCTCTTTCAAGGAAGCGGCGAAAATCCGCGTTTCTCGACATTTCTGGAAAGATTGCGCCGACGCACGCAAGCCGATTACGTCAGCCTAATCCTTCGCATGGGCGATGGACCTCATGCCGCAATCGTCGATAGCTACGCCGGAATCGACATCAGGCAACGCGCGCACGAATCGCGGCTTCAGGGGCCGTTCGACCTCGATCGCTATCTCTACGACAGCCTGCGTCCGGGGCGGGTCTATTCGATCGGCGAGATGATCGATCACGATCCGGTCGCCCGCGCCGATCGCAACCGCAGGATGGCGCAACTCGGCATCGGCGATGAGCGGGTCGTGCGGATCGCGGGTGGCGAACGCTATAGCGCCTGGCTGCTGATGGCGCGTGCGCGCGAATGCTCCGCTTCCGATAGTGCGTTGCTGTCGAGCCTGGCGCCCTATGTCGCGATCGCGGTGGAGAACCTCGTTGCGATGGACCGCGACCGCCTTTCGGCGCGGATCAATGCCATGGGGCTGGAGCGTACCGGCAAGGGCTGGATGCTGATCGACGCCGAGGCGCGTGTGATCGCGGCCGACCCGGCGCTCTCGCATTTCTGGCAGACGCACTGCGGCGCGGCCCTGCGCCCCGGCGAGCGCGTGCTGGGCCTCGATCTCGCCGCCGAACGCAAACTGGCGACCGCCGCCGCCGAGATGGTGCAAGACCGGACCCTGCCCGCGCGACCCGTGCTGCTGCGCAGCGACCCTCATGTCGAGGCTCTGCTGATGCCGGCCGAAGCTACCGAGGCACTCGCCGCTCCGGCGCTCATGGCACTCTGCACTTTGCCGCGCCCTCATTCCGGGGATAGCGCCGAACGGCTGGCCGAAGTCTTCAACCTGCCGCGGCGCGAAGCCGAAGTGGCGATGGCGCTAGCGGAAGGTCATTCCATTGCCGAGGCGGCCGGGCGGATGGGACTGACGCTGGAGACCGCGCGCAACTACTCGAAACGCCTCTACGCCAAGCTGGGCGTGCGCGGACAGGCGGAGCTGGTCAAGCTGGTGTATGAGAGCAGCGCGGTGATGGGGTAGTACTCCATCCGGTCAAGGGCATGCCTTCTGCGACCCTGCCCTGCCGATCCCACACACCGTCATCCTGAACTCGTTTCAGGATCCATCTTGCCCATCACCGGACGGCGCGAGACGAGAAATGGATCCTGAACCAAGTTCAGGATGACGTGCGCGTGAGGCGTGCCGAATGCGCGATGCGCAGCGTGCCCGCAATCAATCGCCCAGCTTGGCCTCCATCGCCGCGATCTCCGAGCGCAGCCACATCGTTTCGGACAGGTTCCTGCCCCCTGAGGCCGCCAACAGCGCCTCATGCGCGGCCTTGCGCACAGTGAGCGCCTCTGCATTGTCCGGCTCGGCACTCAGGGCGATGTCGGTCAGATGCACGGCTTCCAGCGGAGCCCCCGCCTCCAGCTTAGCCCCCGCCCGCTGCGCCAGCCTTGCCGCGCCGCCCGCCAGTTCGACGAGATCGCCGTCGATGCTGGAGCGCGGCACGCCATAGAGCGCGATAGTGCCGTCTTCATAGTGAAGCCAGCCCGAATACTCCCGCCAGATCGACTTGACCGCCCAGGCCGCCTTGCCGTGGAATTCGCCGATCTCCATGCCATCGGGCCAGGCGAATTCGCGCATCAGGGTGTGCACGTCCTTACCCGCGTTCATACCGTCCAGCGTATAGTCGCGCACATGGCTGACGGCGGCATGCATCCTGCCGAGGTCGGCACGGATGCGGTCGGCGCCGCGAATGGCCTCGCCGTGGCCGGTGACGACGATCTCGGCGCCGAGCGCGCGGATCGTTTCCAGCGACTTCAGGTAATGGCGAACCAGGCGCGGCTTGTCCCCGCGCAGCGTGTTGAGGAACGGCATCGACAGCCACACCGGCCCGAAGACATTGCCGGTAAAGGCGATCTTCTCCCTGGGCATCCAGACCGTCAGCGCGTCGATCGTCTCGCCTTCCGGCGTGGAGATCGCTTCGAAAGTCCGGCCGCCCAGTTCGATGGTCAGCTTGCGATCCACGAGAATGTCCGGCTCGACGTTCGGCGCAGGCTTCGGCGTTCCGCCGCGCTTCAGCGTCGATCCCCAGAGCTTGCCGCTTCTCGGGCCGAAAAACGGCTGTAGCCGCATCATGTCGCCCAGCGCCTCGTTGAAGCCCGGTCCGCCGATGACCTGCGTGCCGTCCTCCACGAACTCCGGCACGCCGCCATAGTGATCGGCATGGCTCTGCGTAAGCAGGATGAAGGCCAGTGGGCCGGTGCGATGCGGCGCCAGCAATCGTTTCGTCCGCTCCACATTGTCCATGAAGCCGGTGTTGACCATGACGTCACCCTCGGCGGTGGTCACCAGGTAGGCGTTCGAGATATCGTTCGCCTGGAACACGAAATCGGTGATGGCGATGGCTTCGGCCTGCTCGTCGCCCGAGCGGACGAGACCGGCCAGCTTCGGCGTCGCTTCCTTCACTTCACTCATTTCAGGCCTCCTCGAAACAGATCATGACTTTGGCCGATTGCGGCGTCGCCGCGATTTCCAGCCCCTTCATCACCTCGCTGAACGGCAGCTTGTGGCTGATCATCGGCGCGATCCTGTCCTTCAGGCGCGGCATGGCAGCCACGACTTCGGGCATTTCGGTGGGATAGCCAACCGCTGTGGTGATGGTCATCTCGCTGGTGAGCATGCGCCCGACGGGAAACTCGATGGGCCGCATATAGGCCGCCGTGATGACCAGCTTCGCATGGAGCTTGGCCATCATGATCACATCGGACAGGATGTTCGGCGCGCCCGCCGCGTCGATGAAGGCATCGGTGCCGACGCCCACGCGCCCATAGCTGGGCACTTCGCCATGCAGCTTCGCCAATTCCGCGCGAAGATCGATCCTGCTGGGATCGAGCGCCGCGCGAACGCCCAGCGCCCGCGCCCGCTCCAGCCGCTCCTCCGACAGATCGAGCGCGACGACATCGGTAACGCCGCGATCGATCAGCCAGAGCAGCATCCCCAACCCGATCGGCCCGCAGCCGAACACCACGACTTTGTCGCCCGGCTTCACATCGGCGCGATTTACGCCATGCATGGCGACCGCCAGCGGCTCGCACATGGCGGCGACGTCATAGGAAATCCCTGCGGGGATCGGCAGGATGGAATCGCCGAGGCGCGCCTCGCGCACCAGCAATTCCTGCGTGAAGGCGCCTTCCGGGCCGCCCGAGCCGATGTTGCTGGGCGTCATCATCGGATTGACGATCACCGCATCGCCAACGGCAATGCCGGAAACCTCCGCGCCCACTTCCATCACCTCGCCCGCCCCTTCATGGCCCAGCGCGGTTTCCACACCCGGCGGAATGCCGCCCATCTTGATGTAGGACAGGTCAGACCCGCAGATGCCGACCGACTTCATCCGGACCACCACGTCCTTCGGCCCCGCGGCCGGGCGGTCATAGGCATCGAGGCGCACATCGCCTTGCCCGTGGATCTTGAGCAGTTCCATCGCCTCTCTCCCTCCCGGCTCAGGGCCGAACCATGTAGCCACCGTCGATGGTGACGGTCTCGCCGGTCATGAACGAACTCGCGTCAGAGCACAGATAGGCGCCGATGCCCTCGAAATCTGCCGGATAGCCGGTGCGCTTCATCGGGATCGTCGGGGCGAAGTGCGCGGCGACGGCCTCGGCGCGGGCGCCCTCGCCCATCATCGGCGTGATGACCAGACCCGGCGCGACCACGTTGGCGCGGATGCCGAGCGGCGCCAGTTCGATCGCGAGGCAACGGATCGCCGCCGCGACTGCGGCCTTCGATGCCGCATATTCCATCTTGCCGGGAAGCCCCTGAAACAGCGAGAGCGAGCCGCAGGCGACCAGGCTGCCGCCGCTTTCGTCCCCGGCCTCGACCCGCTCCTTCATCAGCCGCGCCCCTTCGCGCAAGGTGAAGAAGGCGCCGTCCAGCGCGGTCTTCTGGAATTCGTGCCAATGCTCGGTCGGCATCTCGAACGCCGAGTTAAAGCGTGGGCTGGCGCCGGAGTTGGCGAACACGCAGTCCACCCGGCCGAAATCGGCCATCACTTGCGCGTAGCCATCGGCAATGTTCGCCTCTTCGGATACGTCCACCTGATAGGCGATCACCTTGCCCGCGCCGGCCGCTTCCAGTTCGGCCTTGGCCTTCGCGCTCTTCTCGGCATTGCGGGCCCAGATCGCCAGATCGCCTCCCATCCTGGCGACGCCCATGGCGAAGCCGAAGCCGATGCCGCCGTTACCGCCGGTCACCACCGTCACCTTGCCAGTGCAGTCGAAAAGGCCCTTGGCCATCATTCTCTCCTCAATCCCATCGCCGGCGTTTCGCCAGCACTTTCGTTGGCGCGATGTTTCCCGGCCAGCGCTTGCCCCGCAAGCGTCGGAGGCATAGAAATCAGGCCCTATCCAAGCATCAGGGACACGAATTCGGGCCATAGACCCGGAAACGCCCCGAAGCTTCCGGGAGAACGAGAAATGCCTGCCAGCACGGCCACCCCGCTGCCGACGATGATGGTGGACGCGGCCCTGTCCGCTCCCGGAATCCATGCCGAAATCGTGCGTTTCGACATCCCCTCGCCAACCGATTCCCACCATGCCGTGGGTCAGGACTATCACGTCAACATGTGCCTGACCCCGCGCCCGCTGCAATCGCGCGGCGGCTATCGCGACCGCTGGGGGCCGCACCGATTCGAACGCCTGGGAGACATCTTCGCGATTCCGCCAGGCGAATCGCTTTACATCCGGGGCGGCAGCGGGCGGCAGGCATCGCTCGTCTGCACGATCGACTCCGCACTGGTGCATGATCTCCTCGGTCGCGACCTGCCTTGGGACGACGCGCACCTCGCCGCCGCGCTCGACATCGGCAGCGCCCAGGTCCGCGCCCTGCTTTTCCGCATCACCGCCGAAGTGCGCCATCCCGGCCTGGCTTCGCAGCGGATGCTGGAACTGCTGGGCGGCGAACTGGCCATCGAACTGGGCCGCTACGGCCTGGAAGTCTCGGAGCGACCGATGACCGGCGGCCTGTCCGGCTGGCGGCTGCGCCTGATCGAGGAACGCCTGGCCGGAAACCTGACCGCGCCCGGCCTAAAGGAACTGGCCGATCTCTGCGGGCTTTCGGTGCGACAGCTCACGCGGGGTTTCCGGGTCAGCCGCGCCTGTTCGATCGGCGACTATATAGAACAACGCCGCATGGAAGCCGCCAAGCGCCTGCTGATGGAGGGAGACAGCGTGAAGACGATCGCCTTCGCCATGGGCTTCGCTTCGCCCTCCAGCTTCACTTTCGCATTCCGCCGCGCGGTGGGTGCCAGCCCCAGCACGTTCCGCCAGCGACAGGGTCGCGCGCTGTCGTCGATGCGCGAGGCCTCGCCGCAAGCGGGTCTTGGCCTGCATTCTACATAACGGCCCGATCTCAAGCGCCAGTCGCATTGCCAAGCGCCACCGTGCGCTGGCTATCTCGTGTCCATGAGGCCGCCCGAGCGGCCCGCTTTCGAACCACGGAAAGAGGATCACGCGAATGGCCGAGCAACTCACGGCGGACAAGCTCGTCGGCGACGCTCTCGTAGAACAGGCGATGAAGGACACGGGCGTAGACGCCTTCGACAACGACACCTGGCGCGAAGGCTTCGATGTCCTGATCAACGACTTCAACGCCGGAATCGCGCGCGGCCAATACACCGAGGGCGGCATCGCCCGCACCGCCAGCGACACGCTTCACTATCTGCGCGGCCGCCTGAAGATTTCGGACTACCTGCGCCAGAATCCGGAACTGCTCAGCCGCCCGGTCGAGCGTCCGGTCTTCGTGATGGGTGTGCCGCGCACCGGCACGACACTGCTGTCCAACCTGCTCGCTGCCGATCCGGCGCGCCGCTCGCCGTTGACCTGGGAAATCGACGATCCGGTGCCGCCGGTCGCCTCGAAGGATCTGCTCACCACCGATCCGCGCGCACAGGCCCGTCTGGCGCAGGAAAAGGCGATGCTGGAAGCCAATCCGTCGATGGGCAAGTATTATCGCGGCTCCGCCGTCTACCCCAACGAATGCGTGTTTTTCATGGCGCACGACTTCAAGACGCTGATGATCGATTCCAAGGGCAAGCTGCCGGAATACAAGGAGTTTATCTTCTCCTGCGACATGACCAGCGCCTATAAGTACCACAAGAAGTTTCTCCAGGTGCTCCAGCAGAACGCGGGCGGCGTGTGGAACGTCAAGAAGCCAAGCCATGCGCTCTGGCTGGAAACGATCTTCAAGGTCTACCCCGATGCCCGCGTGATCTGGACGCACCGCGATCCCTTCACCGCTACCGGATCGCTCTGCTCGATCATTTCGCTCAGCCACATGGCCCACATGGGCAAGCCGGACACGGCCTGGCTCAAGGAGAACTACACCTGGCAGGCCGCCGAACACGCCAACCGGATCATGGATTTCCGCGACAAGCACGGCGAGGACAAGGTGATCGACGTCCACTATGCGGACATGACCTCCGATCCGATCGGCACGATGAAGAAAGTCTACCGGCAACTGGGCGACGAATGGACCGCCGAAGCCGAAGCCGGCATTCAGAAGTGGGTGGACGAAAACCCGCAGAACAAGTTCGGCAAGCACGAATACAAGCTGGCCCAGTACGGCATAGAGAAGGCGGAGCTGGAGCCGCTCTTTGAGCGCTATCTTTCGCGCTACGACGTCGCCCGCGAAGGTTGAGGAGGTAGGAATGCTCGAAGGTCGCCATTACCAGAACGCCTATCTCTGCGACAAGCTGGAGGACGGGATCGACCTGTTCCGCGGGCGCGGACTGACCCGCGAACCGATGATCATCCCGGTGGACCAGCAAGTGCTCACCCCTCAGGGCCTCAAGCGCCAGAAGGGTCGCATCTGCTTCATCTGGATCGGCGAACTCCAGATCGAACTGATCGAGAACGAGATCGACGAAGCCGGCATCTATGCCAACTGCGCTTCGAGCGAAGGCCCGCTGCGCTTCCACCACATCTGCTTCGGCGTCGATGACTGGGCCGACTTCCGCCAGCGAGTGGATGCGCAAGAATTCCCGATCGCCATGGAGCGGCCAGAAGGGGACGATCCGGGCGCGCTGAAGTTCCTCTACCTCGATGCGCGCAAGGTTTTCGGGCACTACATCGAGTATACCTGGATGCCCGACGCAATGTGGCAGCAGATCAAGGCTATGTAAGAAAAGGGAAAAGCAGGGGCCATCGCCCCTGCACCCCGAACCTGTATGCCTTGCGTTTGCAGTCTACGTCCCGCGCTCATGTCGAGTTCGGGTTTAGGAAATGCCTGCGGCGCAGCTTTAAGCCGGCTCGGGAACCACTTCGCCATAGAGCGTGGTGCGCTGCTTCAGCGTGCGACCGACGCTTTCGGCGGCCTCCCGCAGTTCGGCGATCGTCACGCCCTGGCCGTGAGCCGCGCCGGCTGCGCGGCTTATGCTCTCGTCCATCAGCACGCCGCCGAGATCGTTTGCGCCCGCCGCCAGTACTGCGGCCGCGCCGCCCATGCCCAGCTTCACCCAGGAGCACTGGATCGAATTGATCGCCCCGTTCAGCGCAAGTCGCGCCACGGCGTGCATCATCACCGCCTCGCGCCAACTCGGTCCCTTGCGGCAATGCCCGCGCCGGTAGAACGGCGCTTCCATGTGCACGAGCGGCAGCGGCACAAATTCGGTAATGCCCCCGGTATCGAGCTGAAGGTTGCGCAATGCCAGCAGGTGGCGCGCCCAGTGCTCGATGCCTTCGAGGTGACCGAACATGATCGTCGATGTCGTCGGCAGGCCCACGCGGTGCGCGGTGCCGACGACATCGAGCCATTCCTCGGTCGTCAGCTTGTCCGGACAAATCTGCGTGCGAATGTCGTCGCAGAGGATTTCCGCCGCCGTGCCGGGCAACGAGCCGAGCCCGGCATCCCTGAGCATCGCCAGATAGTCGCGCACCGGCATGCCAAGCGTCCGCGCGCCCTGGCTCACTTCCAGCGGTGAGAAGGCGTGGACGTGAAGACCGGGACAGGCCTCCTTCACCTCGCGCAGGATCGAAAGGTACGTCTCACCGGTGTAGCTTGGATGGATGCCGCCTTGCAGGCAGACTTCGGTAGCCCCCCGCTCCACGGCCTCGCGCGCGCGCCCGGCGACTTCGGACAGGTCCAGATTGTAGGGCTTGTCGCGAAAGCCCGCCTTGCTGCTGGTCTTGGAAAAAGCGCAGAAGGAGCAGGTGTGGGTGCAGATATTGGTGTAGTTGATATTGCGGTTGACGACGTATGTCACTGTATCGCCGCTGACTTCCGCCCGCAGCGCGTCCGCCGCCTCCACCACCGCCTGCGCCGCCGCGCCGCGCGTGGCGAACAGCGCGACGATCTCGTCCTCGCCCAGCGTCGCCCCACTTGCCGCGCGATCCAGAATGCGGTGAAGCGAAGCCGCTACCGGCCCCTTGTCCCGGCGCCCCAGCGGCGCATGGACAGTGCCCGGCGCGGCATCGACCACGCCGGGGCTCCACCGACTATCGCGCGCGAGTCCTTCTGCATCGGCATGACGCAGTACGAAGGGCCGGATCGCGGGATCGAGCCATGATCGGTCCGCCCCCGTGACGAAGCGCGGATATACCGTCAGCCGCTCCACCAGCGGCAAGCCCTGGGCCGCACAGATCGCGCGCAGGCGTTCCACTTCCGGCCAGGGCGCTTCCGGGTTCACGTGATCGAGCGTCACCGGCGAAATGCCGCCCCAATCGTCGATCCCCGCATCGATCAGTTCGACCAGACGTTCGTCGTTGAGATTGGGCGGCGCCTGAACCGAAACCTCGTCCGGCAGCAGGATGCGCGCGGCCGCGACCACGCGCAGGAAATCCGCCTCGCTCGCTTCCGGCGCCCGGGCCATCTTCGTGCCCGGCTTGGGACAGAAGTTCTGGACGATCACTTCCTGCAAATGCCCATGCTCGCGGTGGAGATCGCGCAAGGCCAGCAGGGCGTCCATCCGCTCATCCGCCGTCTCGCCGATGCCGATCAGCACCCCGCTCGTCATCGGCACCCGCGCCCGCCCGGCGGCCGCCAGCGAGGCCAGGCGCAAGGCAGGCGCCTTGTCGGGAGAGCCATGATGGCACATGCCCTTGTCCAGCAGCCGCTCCGAAGTGCTTTCCAGCATCAGTCCCACCGAGGCCGATACGGGGCGGAGCGCGCGATAGTCGTCCTCTTCCAGCACACCGGCATTGATGTGCGGCAGCAACCCGGTTTCCGCCAGCACGCGTTCCGCGCAGTGACGCACGTAGTCGACCGTTCGTGCGAAGCCGCGCTCCGCCAGCCAGTCACGCGCGGCGGCGTAGCGGCGCTCAGGGGCATCGCCCAGTGTGAACAGGGCCTCCCGGCAGCCCGCAGCAGCACCCGCACGCGCGATCTCCAGCACCTGTTCGAGTGTCAGGTAAGGAGCTTCCAGTCGCGAGGGCGTCGTGGCGAAAGTGCAGTAATGGCAAACGTCGGTACAAAGGCGCGTGAGCGGGATGAAGACCTTGGGCGAATAGGTCATGCGCGCAGGGCTCAGAGCGCCTCCGCGCGCGGCGCGGCGGGCCCTTGCTAGAGCGGTGACCTCCTCCAGCGGAGCGGCCAGCAACCATGCCTTCAAATGGCGGGTCTCATCCTGCATCTGCTCACCCTTCAGATGCCTGCGATGGCAAGCACCTCTTTCGCGAGCCTTTCCCTATCGGCGGCTTCGCGCATCAATGTCCTGGTCACGGCGACCGTGAGGCCCCGTGCCTGTAACACCGGAACATCGGCCTCATCGGCATGATCGATCAAGAGGCAGTCGAGAAGATCGCCCCAATGATCTTGGTAGTGACGGGCGATGGCGAGGTTGTTCACCACCTGCCCGCGCTCCGCCAGCATCTTGGCCAAGGGGCCCTTCACCGCGCTCCCCCCGATGATGGGGGAAACGGCAATCAGCGGAACCTGCCGCTCCGCCAGGGCATCGCGCACTCCGGGAATGGACAGGATCGGATCGACGCTGAGGAACGGGTTGGACGGGCACAAGACGATCGCCGCAAGGTCATCCCGCTCCAGCGCCGCGCGAAACTCCGGAGCTGGACGGGCGCGTTGCGCACCCTCGAAACGCACATCGAAAACCTTGTCAGCACATTGATTTCCCACGAACCATCGCTGAAAATCAATCCACCCCGCATCGGTGAGAACCTGGGTCCGCACAAGGTCGTCGCTCATCGGCACGACGGCATGGTCGATACCGAGTTCACGCGTCAACCGCGCCGTCACCTGGGATAACGTCTCGCCTGCCCGCAAGCGCCACGATCGCGCGATGTGCATCGCCAGGTCACGGTCGCCAAGGTTGAACCACCCCTCTTCGCCCAGTGCCCGAAGCATCGCCATGGCCTGCCATGTCTCGTTCTCGACGCCCCAGCCGCGTTCGTTATCGTTGAGTCCGGCCAATGCGTAAGTCACTGAATCCATGTCAGGACAGATAGTTAGCCCCAGATGCTCGAAATCATCTCCGGTATTGACCACGATGGTGAGGTCGTCCCCGGACGTGACCGCCGCCAGTCCCGCCGCAAGCTTTGCCCCTCCGACGCCGCCCGAAAGCGCGAGTATGTGCTTTCCGCTCATCGGAACATGTCCTGCGCGATCGGCCTCAAGCCGCTGATGGCCCCTGGGCCGTCCTCTGACGTCACCCAGCGGGCGCAGCCGCGCACGAGGGCTACCGGAGTGCCTTCCGCGCCTTCGCCCATCGCCAGCGCCGCCATCGCGGCGATCGAATCCGCTATGGCGATCACGGTAGCCTGAAGGGTGCGGCCATAGAGGTCCGTCCCCGTGCCGCGACGATCTTCCAGCACGGCCAGTCCGGCGCAGCCGATCGCATTGCCCAATGTGCCGATCCGCCAGGCGCGGCCCATCGAATCTGCGATCACCACGCCGATCCTTACCTCAGATGCTTTCTGAAGTTCGGCCCGCAGCGACCGCGCGGAATCATCGGGATCGAGCGGCCAGAGCAGTACGCGCCCCTCGGCACCGCCATCCAGGTTCGAGACATCGATCCCGGCATTGGCCAGCACATGACCGGTGCGATGTGCCGCGATCACTGCCGCTGCCGTGCCGCGCAGTATCTGAGAACTCTCCTCAAGTATGGCCTGCATCATCGCGGGATCGCGACCTGTTGCATGGGAAAGCTCATGCGCCTCCTTAGAGGCGGAGAACCCAGCAAGATCGCGGGTGCGGCCCTCCACCTTGGAGACGATCTTCTGAGCCACCACCAAGATATCGCCATCGCGGAACTGATCACCTTCCGCCTCCATGCTCGCGCATATCGCTTGCGCAATCGACATTCCGGTAGCGAACATGGGCAATCCGGCGAGCGGTCGCACGGTGAGTTCTGGATTTCGCTGCATCGGCCCTTCCGAACGCCTGACTGAAGCCGCCACCGGAAACGAAAATATCGGTAACCACAATGACCGCGAGCAAGAATCCGCGGGGGAGATAATCTGATGGCAGCTATCGCGGTGATCGGCGGAACCGGCGCCTTGGGCAAGGGGATCGCTCGGAGGCTGGTCAAGGCGGGCCACCGCGTGACCATCGGCTCCCGTTCCGCAGACAAGGCCCGCGCCACTTCCGAAGAGCTGGGCGCCGCCGATTATGCCGAGAATGGGGATGCCGCCGCGAACAAGGATGTCGTCATCGTCGCCGTCCCCCATGGCTCCCAGGGCGATACGCTGCGCCAGATCGCAGGCGCGATAGGCACGGCAGTCGTAGTCGATACCACCGTGCCGCTGGTTCCGCCCAAGGTCATGCGCGTGCAGCTTCCCGCGGAAGGCAGTGCCGCCATGCAGGCGCGGGAGCACCTGGGCCCCGATGCGCGGCTCGTCACCGCGTTCCACAACGTTTCGGCCCACCATCTCGACAGCGACCATGCGATAGAATGCGACGTCCTGGTCTTCTCCGACGATGTGGAGGCGCGCCAGGTCGTAGTCGATCTCTGCCCCGGCATGGGCCTGCGCGGCCTTTCGGGTGGCGCACTGGCCAATTCGGCGGCGGCCGAGGCGCTGACCTCGATCCTCATCTACATGAACAAGACCTACAAGGCCGACGGAGCGGGCATACGCTTCACCAACCTTGCCGCAGCGCCGCAAATGCCGTGACGTGCTGGGCGCTCATCCCGGTCAAGGCGCCCGGTCTCGGTAAGACGCGGCTCGCGTCGGCCCTGAGGCCGCAGGAGCGCGAGGCTCTGGTGGCGGGGATGCTGCGCCATGTCCTCGATACGGTGAGCGCCTGCCCGGCGATCCAGAGGGTCTGCGTACTTGGGCCCGCGCGGCCGAATCTCGGCAAAGGGATCCTGCGCTTCGACGACCCCGGCCCGGACCTTAACGGCGCATTGGAGAGCACGATGGCGGCGATCACAGCCGCCGGGCCGGAGCGTATCCTGGTGCTTCCGGCGGACTTGCCATGCCTCGGCGTGGCCGATGTCGAACGGCTCGCCAGCCTCCCTGCCGGCACCCTGGGCATTGCGCCCGATCGCCATCGCACCGGCACCAACGGCCTCTCTATCCCCCTGCCCGGCGGCATCTGGTATCCTTTTGCCTTCGGTCAGAATAGCTTTTCAACGCATTGTAATAACGCCGAAAATAGCGGTTTTAACGTGGAGACGATCCTCTCTTGCGGGCTGGAGAAAGATATAGACGAGCCTCTCGATCTCGCTGATGCTGTTCGCGTTCTGAGCCGCATCCACGATCCTGATATCGGCTCGGCGGGCGGCGGCTGGCCGCGCCAGGGAGGCCGAAAGCGGTCCGCTTGATGGGAGAATGCCGATGAACGGCAGCGTGGTGGACGGCAGTGCTATCGACCTGACCGGAAAAGTGGTCTTCGTCACCGGCGGAGGCGGTGGGATCGGCCGGTCGGTTGCGCTCTGCATGGCGGACATGGGCGCCGATATCGCAATTCTGGAAGCGATCCCCGAACGCTGCGAACAAGTGTCCGAACTCGTCGCGCAGCGCGGCCGGAAAGCGCTCTGCATCCCGGGCAATGCGATGGAGGTGGAAACCGTCCAGAACGCAGTTGCCGAAACGGCCCGTCATTTCGGGCGACTGGACGTTCTGGTCAACAATGTCGGGGGCGTCTCGCGGCGTCCTTTCGTCAACCTTGCCGAGAAGAACTGGCGGCGCCATATCGATCTCAATCTGGTGTCAAACCTTGCGGCGACGCAGGCCGCGCTGCCGTTCATGATCGAGAGCGGCAACGGCGGATCCATCATCAACGTCACCAGCATCGAGGCGTCGCGGGCGGCGCCGGGCTACGCGGTCTACGCCGCCTGCAAGGCCGGGTTGAACAACCTGACGCGCACGCTGGCTGTCGAACTTGCCCACCATGGCATCCGCGTCAATGCGATAGCTCCCGACTATACGGTGACGCCGGGCACGCAAGGGCAGTTCGGCGGCGCCGTCGCGCCCGACCTCTGGCATCGGCCGACCCCGGCTCAGCAGGAAGCCATCCGCCGCCGCATTCCCCTGGGTCGACCTGGCATCGACGACGAGTGCGGCCGCGTCGCGGTGTTCCTGGCATCCGACATGGCCAGTTACGTCACCGGCGCGATCATTCCCGTCGATGGCGGCACCTGGGCTTCGGGTGGATGGGTGCGCAACGACCAGGACGATTGGGTTCTCCCGCCCCAGCCGATCGATTGAACGAAAGACGGAAAAAGCCATGACATTCACGCTCAGCACCAGCCTGCCATTCGATCGGATCGACAGGCCGGAAGAGTACGGCACGATGGAGGCCGTGCACGAAATCGCGCGCATCGTCGAACAGGCGGGCTTTTACGCTGGCACCGTCACGGACCATCCTGCGCCGTCCGCTCGCTGGCTGGATGCCGGCGGACACTATGCGCAGGATCCCTTCGTCATGCTGTCGATGCTCGGGGCGGTCACCACGAGGCTGCGTCTCCAGACCAACATCCTCGTCCTTCCCTATCGCAATCCCTTCGTGGTGGCGCGGGGGGTGTCGACGCTCGATCATTTCACGCAGGGGCGCGTGATCCTTGGCCTGGGGGCCGGGTACATGAAGGCGGAATACAAGGCGCTGGGCGTGGACTTCGATGCCCGCAACGACCTCATGGACGAATATATCACCGCCATGAAGCTGGCCTGGACCGGCCAGGACTTCAGCTTTGAAGGCACGGGCTACACCGCGCTGGGCAATCGCATGCTGCCGACCCCAGCCCAAAAACCGAACCCGCCCCTGCTGGTCGGCGGGAACTCGAAGCGCGCCCTACGCCGCGCCGCCGAGATGGGCGACGCCTGGCATCCGTTCTTCGTGCCCAAGGCAGTGACGGACACGGCGCGCACCGCCAATCTGGAAGGCGACGAGGACGTCAGCGAGGCGATCGCCTACATGCACGCCCATGCCGAGAAGATCGGCCGGGCGGAGCCTCCGAAGGTCATCGCCTCGTCCACTTACGCCATCAAGCAAGGCTGGAGCGCTCAGGAAGCGCTGGACCACTTCGCGCACCTGAAATCTCTCGGAATTCATGGTTCCGGGGCGACCGTCCACGCTGAAACGCGCGCCGAATACTGCGATCTGGCGCTGCGGTTCGGCGAAGAGGTGATCGCCCGAATCAACTTCTGACGATCAGGTCACCACGTCGGGCGCGCTCCGACCGGTGTGGCGCGCAATCCCGGCGATGGCCTGCGCGGCGGCGATTTGCGGCTCCAGCATCGTTCCGGTGTCTGCGTCCAGCTGTCCGGAAACCGGCTCGTAACGCTCCAGGTAAACGCGCAAGGTCGCGCCTTGCGTGCCGGTGCCCGAAAGACGGAAGACCACTCGGCTGCCATCCTCGAACAGGACCCGGATGCCCTGGTTTTCGCTGACGGACTGATCGACGGGATCAGTATAGGCAAAACTGTCGGCATGAGCGACCGTGAGCGGTCCGAACTGCTGGCCCGGCAGCGCCGCAAGCGCACCGTTCAGTTCGGCCATCAAACCTGCCGCGGCCTGGCTGTCCACCGCCTCATAGTCATGACGCGCGTAGTAGTTGCGCCCGAACCGGGCCCAGTGGGTACGAGCGAGTTGATCGACGCTGATGTCCCTTGCGGCGAGGATGTTGAGCCAGAGCAGCACGGCCCAGAGACCGTCCTTCTCGCGAACATGGTCCGAACCGGTGCCGGCGCTCTCCTCGCCGCAGATCGTGACCATGCCTGCATCGAGGAGCGTGCCGAAGAACTTCCAGCCTGTCGGAGTCTCGAAACAGGGAATCCCCAGCGCCTCGGCTACCCGATCGGCAGCGGCGCTGGTCGGCATCGAACGGGCGATACCGGACAGGCGCCCGCGATAGGCCGGTGCAATCTCGATATTGGCCGCCAGCATTGCCAGCGAATCGGACGGCGTGACGAACCGCCCCCGCCCGATGATCAGGTTGCGATCGCCGTCCCCGTCAGAGGCCGCCCCAAGATCGGGCGCGTCCGGCCCCATCATCAGGTCGTAAAGATCCTTGGCGTGGATCAGGTTCGGATCGGGATGATGCCCGCCAAAATCCTCAAGCGGCGTACCGTTGATCACGGTGCCGGCGGCGAAGCCCAGCCGGTTCTCCAGGATTTCGACGGCATAAGGACCGGTCACGGCGCTCATTGCGTCGAAGCGCATCGCGAAGCCACTGCCAACGGCCTTGCGGATGGCGTCGAAATCGAACAGGTCTTCCATCAGGTCGGCATAGTCGGCCACCGGATCGATCACCTGCACGATCATGTCACCCACGGTGACTTCACCCGGCGTGTCGAGGTCGATATCGTCGGCATCAACGGTCAGCCAGAGGTCGATCTCCTTCGTCCGCGCGAGGATGGCACCCGTCACGCTTTCGGGAGCAGGGCCGCCGTTGGCAATGTTGTACTTGATGCCCAAGTCTTCTTCCGGACCGCCGGGATTGTGGCTGGCCGAAAGGATCAGGCCGCCGCTGGCGCCGTACTTTCGGATCACATTGCTGGCGGCCGGGGTCGATAGGATACCACCCTGCCCCACGATCACGCGGGCGTAGCCGTTGGCGGCGGCCATGCGGATGGCCTGCTGGATCACCGTTCGGTTATGGAAGCGGCCGTCGCCGCCGATTACCAACGCCGCGCCGTGCGACTCGGCATTGGACGAACGCGAATCCGATTGCGGCTTCACCACATCGAAGACCGACTGAATGAAATTCTCGGCGTAGTTCGCCTGCTGGAAAACGCGCACTTTCTTGCGCAGGCCAGACGTTCCGGGCGCCTGTCCCTCGAAAGGCGTGGTCGGTACGGTGACGATGTCGGTCAAACCCAATCTCCAAGCAGGACGTTCACGCGCGAATGCGCTCGCCGGTATAGATAGCGCCTACGACAATCCGGTTGCACGTCCCTTAAGGCAAATCGCCATCTAAATCAGACCGTTGTCACTCATACTGAAGATACCCCCCCTGGCGACGACGAAATGGTCGTCCAGACTAAGCTCCAGCGCTGCCATGACTTGCCGGAAAGTGCGGGTGGACTGGACGTCGTCGGCGCTGGGCCGAGGATCGCCTGAAGGGTGATTATGCGCCAGGATCAGGCGACGTGCATCCAGGTCGAAAGCCCGGCGCACCGTGCGGCGCAGCGGCAGGTCGCAAGTCGACTGACGGGTTCCGACATGGATATCCTCGGCAATGAACAGCCCCTCGCCGGTGAGGAACAGCACCATCACACATTCTTCGCGTCGGCTCGATATGCGCCGGGCAAGATATTGTCGAAATGCGGGGCTTCCAAGATCGACCGGATGCCCCAGAACGGTTTCGCGCATCGCCACGGCGGCCAGATCACGGGCGGCAACGATGACGGCAGCGATTGCAAGTCGATTCGGACCGAACTCGTCGATCTCCTCGGCAATGGCCTGGGCGCTGGCCGAATAGATCGTGCTCAGCGAACCGAAGCGGAGGATCAGGCGGCGTGCAGCGGCTTCGCTACCTTCGCCGAGGACGGGCCGGAGTATATGCGCCAGGACGGATAGTTGCCCCGTATCTTCTGCCGCCGCATGTGACATGCCAGCCCCAGCGCCATTGCCAGCAGCTGGACGTAGGATGGAATGATCGACATCACCTGATAGGCGGTCGTGTGGATACCCACGTTCCCCAGTCGGTAGAAGTGACTCGAAAACGCGATGATCTGCGCCCCACCTATCCATAAGGGATAAAACCTGTTGGCATGAAGCGCGACATAGCCGATGCCCAGCAGGCTCGACGTATCGATCGCCAGATGGACGACATCGACCCCGTAGAAGACCAGGAGATCAGCTCCGCGGCCGAGATGGTAGATCCGGTCCACCACCACCATGCCCAGCATGATACCTGCGAGGATCCGCTCAGGCGCACCACCGCGCCTCCAGGCGACGAGGAAGAGAACCAGATAGGCTGCATATTGCAGGTAGGCCCGCGCGCCCCAGGTCAGCATGCAAGCCCCCCATGGCCATGCCGCCGGAAACGCGCGGAACCCGCGATCAGGCCTGGGTCGCTTAGGCCGATCGCAACATCATTGCGTCGTCCACCAACTGTGCCTGATTCGGGCAGGCTTCCGGCTCGTCGGCAATCGCGCTGATATCGCGGCCGATCCCCAGCAGTTCCTGATGAACGCGGATCATGTCGTTCTGGCTTTCCAGAAGCGTGCGCTGCGTCTTGGCAAGGCGCATGAGCGCCGTCTGGCCCGTGAAGGTAGCCACGCCGTCGGCCTGGCGAGCAAGCAGCATCGATTCCATCAGGCGTGCCGAGGCAAGCAGAGCGGAATCCAGCGAGAGTTCGGCCTCGGGAAGCTGGCGCGCGATCCGGGCGGTAGCAGCGGAAATCGTGATCGACATAAAGACCCCCATCCAGCAGCATCGGCCCGTTCGATGCGCTTGAAAACGTCATGGCGGGAGGCTGGGTCAAAGCAGGCTGCTCAGCTTGGTGGCCAGGTCCAGACCGAACACCGCCACGAGAAGAAGTCCTCCGGCGATGGCGATCATGGCGGCCGTGCGGCTGAGACCCGCATTCGCTCCATCGAGCACCTCCGGAACGACCCGTGCGAAATTCTCTTCCTGCCAGGGCGCCGTCACCTTGAATGTGGCGCCGTCGGCAAGGGTGAGCCTTTCGATCAGTTCGTCCCTGCCCTGATCTTCATCGAACATGGGCACGGCCGGAACCTGAGGATTCTTCTCTGGTAGCGGATTACAGGCAGCGGCCTGGTCCTGCTGAAACTGCCTGTAAGCGCGGGCCAATTCCGCGCGGGGAGGAGAGCCGGTGCGGCTTCGCACGCCTTCGATCCGCTGGTTGACCGCGCTTTCGGATATACCGAGTTCCCAGGCGATTTCCTTGCTGGTGCGGTTCTCCGCCACGAAAGCGAGAACTTCGTGCTGCTTGGAAGTCAGTGACGGAAAGACCGTCATGATACGTTGAATCTGCGTCATGTCGCCGCCAGCGTCCAGTCGCTCAAGGTCCATAAACGCTACCGAACCACCCTCGTTCCGCCGTGCCCCACCACGCCGTCCGTCCTGGAGGTTTATAGGTCGTCTGCAAACGCTCTATCAACCCATTGCAGGCGGCAATTTAACCACATCGGATCGATATCCGGCCGACGGAGAAAGAAGCGCAACGCTGGAATCGATTGTTGCCGCAATCGATTCAGCATCGCAATGCGACCTATCTACCAGACGATCCTTAACCAACCTTGCTCACCTTGCGATTCGGGGGCCACGATCCGTCGCGCAAGCGAAGATAGATCGAAAATGGATCAATGATCCGGTTCTTCGCCCGAAACGAAAACGCCGCGCAAAGGCGCGGCGTCACGTCCGGTTAAAGATGCAGACGTCGGCAAAGCGATCGATCGGCTTGCCGCCAGTCCGCTCGGCCCAGCGCGGACTACTCCTCGCCCATGCGCAGCGCGGCGATGAAGGCTTCCTGCGGAATCTGCACGTTGCCGTACTCGCGCATGCGCTTCTTGCCTTCCTTCTGCTTGTCGAGAAGCTTCTTCTTACGGCTGATGTCGCCGCCATAGCACTTGGCGGTAACGTCCTTGCGCATCGCGCTGATGGTCTCGCGCGCGATCACCTTGGCGCCGATCGCGGCCTGGATCGGCACCTTGAACATGTGCCGGGGGATCAGTTCCTTCAGACGCTCGACCAGCGCACGGCCACGCGGCTCCGCCTGGCTGCGATGAACCACCATCGACAGCGCATCGACCGGCTCGTTGTTCACGAGAATGTTCATCATCACGAGATCACCCTCCTGAAGCCCGATCTGCTCGTAGTCGAAGCTGGCGTAACCACGGCTGATCGACTTCAGGCGATCGTAGAAGTCGAACACCACTTCGTTGAGCGGCAGCTCGTAGGTAACCTGAGCGCGCCCGCCGACGTAAGTCAGTTCCTTCTGGATACCGCGGCGATCCTGGCAGAGCTTGAGGATCGAACCGAGATATTCGTCAGGCGTGTAGATCACCGCCTTGATCCACGGCTCTTCCATGAAGTCGATCTTCACCGGATCGGGCATGTCGGCCGGGTTGTGCAGTTCCTTCACGCTGCCGTCGGTCATCGTCAGGCGATAGACCACCGAAGGCGCGGTGGTGATGAGGTCGAGGTCGTACTCGCGGCTCAGGCGCTCCTGGATGATCTCCAGGTGCAGCAGGCCCAGGAAGCCGCAGCGGAAGCCAAAGCCCAGCGCCGCGCTCGATTCCATTTCGAAGCTGAACGAGGCATCGTTCAGGCGCAGCTTGCCGATCGATTCGCGCAGCTTCTCGAAGTCGTTGGCGTCGACCGGGAACAGGCCGCAGAACACCACCGACTGCACTTCCTTGTAGCCCGGCAGGGCCTGCGTCGCGCCGCCCTTCACCGTGGTGATGGTGTCGCCGACCTTGGCCTGTTCCACTTCCTTGATCTGCGCGGTGATGAAGCCGATTTCGCCCGGCCCGAGTTCGGGCAGGTCGATACGCTTTGGTGTGAAGCAGCCCACGCGGTCCACCAGGTGCTCGGTGCTGCCCTGCATGAACTTGACGTTGAGGCCCTTCTTGATGACGCCGTCGATCACGCGCACCAGGATGACGACGCCGAGATAGGGATCGTACCAGGAATCGACCAGCATCGCCTTGAGCGGCGCAGTGCGATCTCCCTTCGGCGCGGGGATCTTGGCGACGACGGCTTCGAGAATCTCGTCGATGCCGATGCCGGACTTGGCCGACGCCAGCACGGCCCCGGAAGCATCGATGCCGATGACTTCCTCGATCTCGTTACGCACCTTTTCGGGCTCGGCGGCGGGGAGGTCAATCTTGTTGATCACGGGCACGATCTCGTGGTCGTGCTCGATCGACTGGTAGACGTTGGCCAGCGTCTGCGCTTCCACGCCCTGCGCCGCGTCCACTACCAGCAGCGCGCCTTCGCAGGCGGCAAGGCTGCGGCTGACTTCGTAAGCGAAGTCGACGTGGCCCGGCGTGTCCATCAGGTTCAGCTCATAGGTGAGCCCGTCGGAGGCGGTGTAGTTCAGGCGCACGGTCTGCGCCTTGATGGTGATCCCGCGCTCCTTCTCGATATCCATGTTGTCGAGCACCTGCGCGCTCATCTCACGGTCGGAGAGGCCTCCGGTACGCTGGATGAGACGATCGGCGAGCGTCGACTTGCCGTGGTCGATATGGGCAATGATCGAGAAATTTCGGATCTGGGCGAGTTCGGTCATGGAAGCGCCGTTAGCAGCGCTTGAGGCGTTTGAAAATGCGTCTGTGAGCGCATTTTCAAGAGGCCTGTCAGCCCGCCTTGCGCATCAGCCCGGCATCGCCGCCATCCGGGCGCCCTTCGCCCCCCTTCGGCTCGGGCGCAAACAGCACCGCGCCGCTGGCATCCACTTCGAGCGGCCGGAGGAATTCCACGCCCATGCGATCCTCGCGGCACCAACGCGCCGTGGCCAAGACCACGTTGTCTCCCGCCAGATGAAGACCGAACTGCGTCTCCACCGGAACGTTCCAGAGGCCTTCCACCATGGCGCCCGTGCTGGAAATGTTCCGGATCGTGGCGTGATAGATATGGCCGCCATGCTCCAGGACGACCCGGCGCAGCATCGTCTGCCGGGGCGCTCGAGCCGACCGAGGGCCCGCAGCGACAGCCGTCAGGCCACCTTCGAGGCGAGCCATGACTTCGTCCGAGCTCAAGGACTTTTCATAGATGTAGCCCTGGACGTGGCTGCATCCAAGCTGGCGCACGAGGTCAAGCTCGTCGTGGGTTTCCACGCCTTCGGCCGTGGTTTCCATGCCCAGTGCTTCGGCAAGGCCAACAATGGAAGAGATGATCGCGCCATTGCGGCTGCCTTCCACGGTAGCCCCTCGCACGAAGCTCTGGTCTATCTTGATCTTGTCGAAAGGCGCCTTCTTCAGATAGCCCAGCGAGGAATAGCCGGTTCCGAAATCGTCGAGCGCCAGGCGTATGCCCACGTCCTTGAGCGCCGCGAACATCACTTCGGTGGACTTGTCCTCGCCCAGGAAGACGCTCTCGGTGATTTCCAGTTCGAGCCGCCCCGGATCGATGCCCGAATCGGCAATGGCTCCAGCCACGATCGAGGGAAGCTCGGGGTTGGCGAATTGCAGGGGCGAAACGTTCACCGCCACGCGCACGTTGTGCGGCCAGCCGGCAAGGTCACGGCACGCCTTGCGGAGCACCCATTCGCCGATCTCCGCCACGAGCCCGGTTTCTTCCGCCACGGGGACGAACCGGGCGGGCGAAAGATAGCCGTGCCGGGGATGCTTCCAGCGGAGCAGCGCCTCGAAGCCGGTGATCTTTTCGGTCGTCGTACGGACCTGCGGCTGGTAGTGCAGTTCCAGCGCGCCCGCGTCGATGGCGTCGCGCAGATCCTGCTCCAGCTGCTGGCGTTCGCGCGCGTCGGAGTGGAGATCGTCATCGTAGAAATGGTGGCGGCCCCGCCCCCCGTCTTTCGCCGCATAGAGCGCAAGGTCGGCGTTGCGGATCAGCGCTTCCACCGTGGTGCCGTCCTCGGGGCACATGGCGATGCCCACCGAAGCGCCGATGGTGACGCGCGTACCGTCGATGGAATAGGGCTGCGACAGGGCTTCGATCACGCGGCGCGCCAGGTGGCCGAGGCCCTCGTGCTGGTGGTAGCCCGGCAGGATCACCTGGAACTCGTCGCCACCCAGGCGCCCCACGCGGCCCATATTGGCCACGGTCACCCGCAGTCGCTCCGCCACCTGCTTGAGCAGGGCATCGCCCGCTGGGTGACCCATGGTGTCGTTGACCTGCTTGAAACGGTCGAGGTCCAGCAGGAACACGGCGCAGGCGCGGTTCTCGGTGCGCGGCGAGTTGATGACCTTTTCCAGCCATTCCGACATCTGGAAACGGTTGGCGAGCTTGGTCAGCGAATCGAAGCGCGCCAGCTGGGTGACATGCTGCTGCGATTTGCGCGTCTCGGTCAGGTCGATGCCGGATCCGCGAAAGCCCAGGAAATTGTGGAACTGGTCCAGCACCGGCCGACCGCTGATCGACCACCAGCGTTCGTCCTCCTCATGCGTGGCGGCGCGAACCGCGACATCCTGGAACGAGGAGCGGGTCGAAAGATGGAAGGCCAGCGTGCGTTCGCTGTCATGATCTTCCGCTCGAAGGTGGAACAGGCTGAGGAACGGCCTGCCGTAAAGCTCGGACTGCGCCGTATCGAGCAGCTCCGCGATGCGCGGCGAAACATAGGCCACCAGGCCGCGCCGATCGGTTTCCCAGAACCAGCCCTGCCCTGTTTCCTCATATTCGCGCAGCAGTTCCTCGGCGCGATGCCGTTCCCGCTCCTGCCCGGCACGACGCGTAGATTCCTCGCGGGCCATGCGCGCCTGCCGCATCGCCGCCACCAGCCCTATCCCTCCGCCGGCCGCGAGCAGGCCCAGCGTCGCCAACGAACCCGAATGGATCGAGGCCCCCGCCCACAGGCCTACCGTTGCGGCAACGATCGAGGTCACGCGGCGTTCGAGCAGCACCGTCGCCAACAGGACGAGCAGGCCATAGCCCTTGATCGTCAAGCGCCAGTCCAGCGCCGCGATCTCGCGTGTCCACTGCGTGGCGGCAACGCCGAACAGCAGCATCGGCAAGGCCACCGCCAGCAGCATCAGCGGGTATCGCTTCCAACTGCGGTGGTCGAGACGCGCCTCCAGCAGCGCCAGCGAAGGCGCTGCCAGACAGAGCAGCATGGCGGCGAAAGCCAGCGAGAGCGACAATGGCCCCGGCGCGCTGCGGGACGCCACGCCCAGCGCCACCATGATGCAGACCATGGCGGGCGCCATGAGTTCCCAGCGCCGGGCGATGAAGAAATGAAGCGGGTCACTGCTCGGCCCGCGCGGGCGCAGGAAGGCGAAGTTCGGAATGCCGGTGCGGATGGTGCTTTCGGCCTGATCGCCGGGCGCGCGGATTTCCATCGCGCTTTCGCACGACCGGACTTTCAGCGCCTTCAGCCCCTTGCTCGCCATCCCATCGGCTATTGCCCGCCGCCCATTGCAAAAGTGTTAAGTTCCGGCAACCAAACCCCAAATCGCCGGATATGTCATCCTATGCCCGCCCTGCCGGATTTCGCTTGCCGCGGATCACGAAGCATGTTTGCTTCAACCCTGGCGGGCGTGCTGATCCAGTCTCCGTCCGCTTGGGAGAAACATCCATGCGACATATCGCCATCGTCGGATCGGGACCGGCCGGATATTACACGGCCGAGGCAGCGCTCAAGCAATGGAAGGACGATGTCAGGGTCGATATCTTCGATTCCTCACCCGTCCCTTTCGGACTGATCCGCACGGGCGTGGCGCCCGATCACCAGAGCATCAAGAGCGTGGCGCGCCGATACGAAACGACGGCCCTCAGCGATAACGTCCACTTCGTGGGCAATGTCATGGTCGGCCAGGACATCTCGATCGACGAACTGCGCGGTCTCTACGATGCCGTGGTACTGGCGACGGGCGCGCCCAACGATCGCAGGCTCGGGCTTCCCGGTGAAGACCTGCCCAATGTCTACGGCAGCGCGGGTTTCGTCGGCTGGTACAACGGACACCCCCAGTTTGCGGAACTTCACCCCGATTTCAGCCATGACACGGCGGTGATCGTGGGTAACGGCAATGTCGCGCTGGATGTCGCGCGGATTCTCGCCAAGTCGGGAGAGGAATTCCAGGGCAGCGACATCGTTGCCCATGCGCTTGCGGCGCTGGACGCCTCCCGGATCCGGCGCATCGTCATTCTCGGACGGCGCGGGCCGCATCAGGTGACGATGACGCCGAAGGAACTGGGCGAGCTTGCCAAGCTGGCGCGGGCCTGTCCGCGCGTCGACGCCGCCGATCTCCCGCCACTGGCGCAGGACGCGGCGCTGGATGCCGGGATGCGCAAGACCATGGGCCACTTGCGCAGCTTCGCCATGGGCGAAACCGCGAACGACAACGCCGCCGAGGGTGGCCAGATCGTGTGTCCCGGCCGTGACATAGCGATCGAGTTCGATTTCTTCGCCGCGCCGCGCGCCATCCTCGGCACCGATCGCGTCGAAGGCGTGGAAGTCGAACGCACGAGGCTGGCGGAAGGCAAGGCGGTGGGCACGGGCGAAACCTATCGCATCCCCGCAGGGATCGTCATCGCCTGCATCGGCTACCAGACCTCTCGAATCCCGGACGTCCCCTATGACGAGCAGGGCGGACGTTTCGCCAATGTCGAAGGGCGCATCATGCCCGGCCTCTATTGCGTCGGCTGGGCGCGACGCGGCCCGACCGGCACGATCGGCACCAACCGGCCGGACGGTTTCGCGATCGTCGAGAAGATCGACGCCGATCTCGGGGCTGCTGGCGGAACGGGCAAACCGGGCCGCCCCGGCTTCGAAGCCCTTGCGGCGGAACGCGGGATCGACTTCGTGAAGTTCACCGAGTGGCAGAAGATCGACGAAGCCGAAGTCGCCAATGCCCGGCACGGCGCCCCGCGCGAGAAAATCGTCGAAGTGGACCGCATGATCGCCAAGGCGCACCCCTCCGTGCAGGAAAGCTAAGCACGTGATTGAAAAATGCCCGTAGGGCATTTCAGAGCGGCACCGGCCCGCGCCCCCACCCTACCACCCGCAGGATAATACCGTTGGGTGGTAGGGTGGGGGCGCGGGCCGGTGCCGCAAAAATTCGCGTTCCGCGAATTTTCAAACGGGCTCTGAGCCTCCAACGAAAAAGGCCGGGCATCAACCCGGCCTTTTCCTGTTCACTGGATCCTGCGATCAGACGCGCATCGGCATCAGCACGTAGAGCGCGGGGCTCTTTTCGTCCTGGCGGATCAGCGTCGGCGCGCCGGCGTCAGCCAGGTGGAGTTCCACCGTGTCACCGTCGATCTGGCCAAGGATGTCCTTGAGATAATTGGCGTTGAAGCCGATCTCGAAACCATCCGAAGAGTAGTCCGCCGGGACTTCTTCCGCCGCCGTGCCGTTGTCGGGCGAGGTCACCGAAAGCGTCACGCGGTCCTGCTCCAGCGCCATCTTCACCGCGCGGGTCTTCTCGGTGGCGATGGTCGCCACGCGGTCGACGCCTTCGAAGAAGCTCTTGGGATCGACCTTGAGCAGCTTGTCGTTGCCGGTGGGAATGACGCGCGTGTAATCGGGGAACGTGCCGTCGATCAGCTTGCTGGTCAGCACCACGCCGTGTTCGCCGCCCAGCGTGAAGCGGATCTTGCTGGCAGAAAGGTCGACCAGCACGTTGGTGTCGAGCGCCTCTTCCAGCAGCTTGCGCAGTTCGCCCACGCATTTGCGCGGCACGATCACGTCCGGCATGCCTTCCGCGCCGTCCGGACGGGCCAGGGTGAAGCGGGCAAGGCGGTGACCGTCGGTGGCGGCGGCCTTCAGTTCCTCGTCCGAGACGTGGAGGAAGATGCCGTTGAGGTAGTAGCGCGTTTCCTCGGTGGAGATCGCGAAACGGGTGCGGTCGATCAGCTGGCCCAGCGTGGCGGCCGGGATTTCGAAGCTGGTCGGCAGCTCGCCCTCGGCGATCATCGGGAAGTCGTCACGCGGCAGGGTGGGCAGCTGGAAGCGGCTGCGCCCGGCCTTGACGACCATGCGGTTGTCCGCAGCGTCGAGGCTGACCTGACTGCCATCGGGCAGCTTGCGCGCGATGTCGAACAGCAGGTGCGCGGAAACCGTGATCGCACCGGCCTGTTCGACCGAGACGGCGCCCAGGGTTTCGACGACCTGCAAGTCGAGGTCGGTCGCCATGATGCGCAACGATCCATTGCCCGACGCCTCGATCAATACGTTCGAGAGAATGGGAATGGTATTGCGCCGCTCGACTACGGACTGCACGTGCGACAGGCAGCGCAGGAGCGTGGAACGTTCGATTGTGGCCTTCATGGCAGCCTCAAGTCCCCCTTGGTCGGGCTAGGGATGTGCACATCCCGAATTTCAGGACGAATATCTCTAGCGAACGTTAGACAACCGGCAAGCGGCGATTGCCCGTTCAATGGTGTTTCTGGGGATAAATGAGGGGATTTCAGGCGTTTTTAATCCGATCCGAACGCATTTATGCAGCGGGTCAGGCAAAATGCTTCAAATGAGGTTGTCCCAAACATTTACCTTCAAGTCCCGGGAACCGCGCAAGGAGCCTATCGACCCAGGTTCCGCACATGCCCCTGCCCGTCCAGGACGAAGCGGGCGCTGCCATAAGCGGAGCGGGGCGCGAGGATGAAGGCCTCATAGACCACGTTGGGCGAAAGCTGCTTGGCCTGCACATGAGGCCGCTCCCGCCCGCTGCGCCTGTCGAGAACGGGCGCGCCCTTCAGCGGCTGACCGTAGACGAAGGGAAACTTGTTGTCGCAACCCTTCAGCCAGTAGGACCAGTAGGAACCCTGGGCGATCTGGCCAGGATCGTCGCCCGCCTCGGCCGTGGCCTGCGGGCCGGATGACGTTCGGACATCCACCATGCAGAAGCGGTCCGGCCGGGAGAACCAGGTTCCGGTAGGCACGAACGTCAGGCGCCCTTCGATCATTTCCGCATGGAAATCGAAGTCGGACGAGCACGACTCCAGCAACAGGGCCCCCAGTGACAGGGCAAGCAAGCCTGCCACAAGGGTTGCACCCGCTTTCATGACCTTAGATCATCACCATGCCGCCGTTGACGTGGATCGTCTGCCCGGTGACGTAGCCGGCTTCCTTCGAGGCCAGGAACACGGCGGCGGCGGCGATATCGTCGCCCTCGCCCATGCGGCCCATCGGGATGCGGCCGTTCAGCGCATCCTTCTGCGCATCAGGCAGCACATCCGTCATCGCCGTGCGGATGAAGCCCGGCGCGACGCAGTTGACGGTGACGTTGCGGCTGGCGAGTTCCTGCGCGAGGCTCTTCGACATGGCGGTGATGCCGCCCTTCGCCGCGCAGTAGTTCATCTGGCCGGGGTTGCCGGTGGTGCCGACCACCGAGGTGACGTTGATGATGCGGCCGAAGCGCGCCTTCATCATCGGCTTGGTCACGGCGCGCATCAGGCGGAAGGTCGATTCGAGGTTGATCCTGATGACCTGGTCCCACTCCTCGTCCTTCATGCGCATGGCAAGGTTATCGCGGGTGATGCCGGCGTTGTTGATGAGGATGTCGATCTTGCCGAGCGATTCGAGCGCGGCGGGAACCAGCTTCTCCACCTGCTCAGGATCGCCGAGGTTGCAGGCGATGGCGACGTGATCGACGTCCTGCACATGCTGCGGGGTGTGTTCGTCCAGCTCGTCGCGGAAGGCGCGCAGCTTTTCGGCGTTCGAGCCCGAGATGGCAAGGCGGGCGCCCTGCGCGGCCAGCGCGCGGGCGACGGCGGAACCGATACCGCCCGAGGCGCCGGTGACGAGGGCAGTCATTCCGTTGAGGTTGAACATCTTTTCAAATCTCCGTGACGCGCTCTCCCGAGGCGGGGAGCGCTGGCCCGCTGAACGGGCCTTTCTTCAAGCCTCCAGCGGTCCCGGGTCAAGCCCGGGACTACGCGGATCAAAGGGTTTTGGTCAGTTCCTCGATCTCGGCCATGGTCACGGCGGAGATCACCTCCACCTCGCCGGCCGAACGCTTGATCATCGGGCCGAGCACCTTGCCGCCGAGTTCGACGAAGGTCTCCACGCCCGCCTCGCGCATGGCGATCGCGCTTTCGCGCCAGCGGACGCGGCCGGTGACCTGCTCGACCAGCAGGCGCTGGACTTCGGCGGGATCGGTGACGACCGAGGCGGTGACATTGGCGAAGAGCGGCACGTGGAGGCTTCCCGGAGGAGTCTTGCCCAGGGCTTCGGCCATGGCGTCGGCGGCGGGCTGCATCAACGGGCAGTGGAACGGCGCCGAGACCGGCAGCAGGACGCCGCGCTTGATCCCGAAGTCCTTCACCAGCGCCACAGCGCGCTCGATGGCCTCGCGATGGCCGGAAATCACGACCTGGCTGGGATCGTTGTCGTTGGCGACGGTGCAAACCTGGCCTTCGGCGGCGGCAGCGGCGAGTTCAGTCGCCTTCTCGATATCCGCGCCGAGCAGCGCGGCCATCGCACCGAGGCCGACCGGAACGGCGGCCTGCATCGACTGTCCGCGCAGCTTCAGCAGGCGCGCGGTGTCGGCAAGGCTGAAGGCACCGGCGGCGCAGAGCGCGGTGTATTCGCCGAGCGAGTGGCCCGCGACGAAGTCCGCCTTATCGGCCAGCGTAATGCCGCCTTCCTTCTCCAGCACGCGCAGTACGGCGATGGCATTGGCCATGATCGCCGGCTGGGCGTTCTCGGTCAGGGTCAGCTCATCTTCGGGGCCTTGCGTCATGACGCGGAACAGGTTCTGGCCGAGAGCCTCGTCCACTTCCTGGAAGACTTCACGCGCGACGGCGCTGGCTTCGGCGAGTTCGGCGCCCATGCCGACTTTCTGGCTGCCCTGACCGGGGAAAACGAATGCACGCATCTTGGCGGCTCCTTCTGTCCGGCGGGCCCTACGGATTAGCCCTGCCGTTTTTTAAAATTCTTGTGTGGCGCGGCGCGTTATTGACCTTGGGGCCGCTCTGCAAGCCCGAAGGGCACGATACGGTTCGCCGCATCGTGGCCGATATCCGCGCGGCCAAGGTAGGGGATCGAATGGTGCGTGCACCAGTGACGCGCGATCTCCTCGGCCTCGACGCCGAACGGACGGTCGTTTTCAGGCACGTCGCTGACCCGGCCAAGCCGCAATCCCGCCACCCCGCCGAGATGCGCGGTGAGGTGGAAGAACAGCCGGTCCACCGCGTAGAGATACTCCGAAACTTCCTCCACCAGCACGACATGCTTGGCCAGTCCCGGCATCAGCGGTGTGCCGCAGAGCATCGCCAAGGTCATAAGGTTGAAGGCGACGCGTGGATGGCCGTCTCCGCTCGGCTCCACGTCCGAAGCGTCGCCGGTCAGCCACCGCAAGGCACGACGCACCGCCTCCGCGCCGAAATCGCGCCGGATATCGGCCAACATCGGGCCATGCACGGGCTTGCCAATCCGCGCCCGGTAGAGACCGCCGAGCAGATAGCCCGCATCGGAATAGCCGAGGAAGGTCTTGGCCTGCGCGTCGTGCGTGAACCTGGCGATGGCCGCTTCCGCAACCCGGCAGGCACCATAGCCGCCCCGCGCGAACCACACCGCGTCCACCGAGGAATCGTTGGCGCACTCGACCAGCGCCGCGATCCGCCGCGCGTCGCTTCCCGCGAAGTGGCCTTCCACCTCGAAGCACTGCTTGTGAATCAATAGCTCCACCTCCGGGAACTCGGCAGAGGCCAGGGCGACGACTGCCTCCGCATCTTCGCGAGTGATCGGGGTGGACGGTGCACAAACTGCGATACGGGTCATCGCTCCTTCCTATCGAGGTTGTCAGGACGAACAAGGCCGCATACCGAAGCGTCATGACTTCCGCGCATAACGATCTCACTTCACATCCCTGGTTCTTCTGCGGCATCGGCGGATCGGGCATGTTGCCGCTCGCGCTGATCCTGAAGGGGCACGGTGCGCAAGTGGCCGGCTCCGACCGCAGCCGCGACCAGGGCCGCACGCCCGAGAAGTTCGCCTGGCTGGAAAGCCTCGGTTTCGAGCTGCATCCGCAGGACGGCAGCGGCGTCACCGGGCCGGAGCAGACGCTGGTCGCCTCGGCAGCGGTGGAAGATACCGTGCCGGAAGTAGTTCGTGCCAAGGCGTTCGGCTGCCCGCGCATGAGCCGCGCCGAGCTTCTGGCGACCCTGTTCAACGCCGCGCCTTTCGGCATTGCCATCGGCGGCACCTCCGGCAAGTCCACCGTCACCGGCATGACCGGCTGGATCATGACGCACGCGGGCTGCGATCCCACGATCATGAACGGCGCGGTGATGAAGAACTTCGCCTCTCCCGACGCGCCCTTCGCCAGCGCGCGCGTGGGCGCTGGTCCAAATGGGGGCGACGCCTTCGTGTCGGAAGTGGACGAGAGCGACGGCTCCATCGCGCTCTATCGTCCGAAGGTAGCGGTGCTGGGCAATGTCAGCCTCGATCACAAGAGCCTGGAAGAACTGCGCCAGCTTTTCGGAGACTTCCTCGGCCGAGCGGACGTCTCCGCGATCAATCTGGACGATGCGGAGACGGCTGCCCTCGCCCCGCATGCCAAGGCGCTGGTGACCTTCGGCATCACCTCGGAAAACGCGCAAATCGGTGCGATCGACGTGGTCGAAGGGCCGACTTCGCTGACCGCCACCCTGCTCGATCGCCGCGATGGCAGTTCCCATGCGCTCCGTCTGAAAGTGCCGGGACGCCACAACCTCTACAATGCGCTGGCCGCCATCGCCGCCGCCAATGCCGCCGGGGTTCCGGTGGCCGAGGCGGTCGAGGCACTGGCCAGCTTCGTCGGCCTGGCGCGCCGGTTCGATATCGTCGGCACCTCGCCCTCCGGCGTGACGGTGATCGACGACTTCGGCCACAATCCGGACAAGGTCTCCGCCACGCTGGCGACGCTGAAGGCGCATCCGGGCCGCGTGATCGCGTTCTTCCAGCCGCACGGCTACGGCCCGCTCAAGCAGATGGGCCATGAACTGGCGGAAGTGCTCGCCACGAAGCTGGGGCCTGACGATGTGACGATCCTGTGCGATCCGGTCTACTTCGGCGGCACCGTGGACCGCTCCGAGGGCAGCGAGCGGATCGTTCGCCTGATCGAGGCGGACGGCGGAGCCAATGGACCTGGGGCCGAATATGTCCCCTCCCGTGAGGATTGCGCCAGCCGCATCGTCGAGATCGCGCGGCCCGGCGACCGCGTGGTGGTGATGGGCGCACGCGACGATACCCTGACGGTGTTCGCGAAGGACTTGCTGGCGAGGCTGTAGCATCGTCGTCCCGGACTTGATCCGGGACCGCTGTCAGAGTCGAGCAAGCTCTCGGCGTGGCCCCGCCCAGACGCGAGGTTGCGCCTAAAGAATTGCCAGCGGTCCCGGATCAAGTCCGGGACGACGGCTGTTCTGAATCAATGCGCCGTGCCGCGCGCCTTGGCGATCAGATGCACGACCACTGCGATCACCGCGCCCAGCACCAGCCCGACCACGGCCGAGGCCACGGCGTAGCCCAGCCAGCCGAGCACGCCGCCGAGCGGCCCGCCCAGCACGGCCAGCCAGTGCTGGAAATCATGCGCCAGATGGGCCGGAGCGGGAACGCCCAGTTCCTCCAGGCCGTGGAGGATGATCCCGCCGCCGACCCAGAGCATCGCCAGCGTGCCGACCGAGGCCAGCACCGTCAGCACGTTGGGCATGCCGTTGACCAGCATGCGCCCGAAAGCCTGAGTGCCCTGACCTTGCTTCTTGGCGAGATGCAGCCCGATGTCGTCCATCTTCACGATCAGCGCGACCGCGCCGTAGACGCCTGCGGTGATGATCACGCCGACCAGCGCCAGCGCCACGGCGCGCGATACAAGCGAACTATCGGCCACTTCCGCCAAAGCGATGGCCATGATCTCGGCCGAGAGGATGAGGTCGGTGCGGATCGCGCCGGACACCCTGCCCTGCTCGAACGCGGCAACGTCCTGCACGGGTTCTTCCAGTGTCTCGCCATGATGCGCGCCGCCGAGCTTCTCGATCACCTTCTCCGCGCCTTCGAACGCCAGATAGGCGCCGCCCAGCATCAGGATCGGCGTGATCGCCCAGGGCAGGAATGCGCTCAGCAGCAGGGCGATCGGCAGCAGGATGACCAGCTTGTTGAACAGGCTGCCCTTGGCGATCTTCCAGATGATCGGCAGTTCGCGTTCCGGCGTGAAATCGGTGACATAGCCCGGCGTCACCGCCGCATCGTCGATCACGACGCCGGCGGCCTTGCTGCCGGCCTTGGCCACGCCCAGCCCCACGTCGTCCAGCGAGGCGGCTGCGGCGCGGGCGATCACCGCGACGTCATCGAGAAGAGCAACGAGGCCGGAAGCCATCTGAAAGAATATCCCACACAGTTGAAAATGCGAAGCGCAGCCATGCGGGGGAAAGTTCCGCCGATCAAGCGAAAGCGGACAAAGTCGTGCGGGCGAAAGGACTTGCGAGCGATCCCGACATTCTTCGCGACATTCCTTGAGGTCGGGCCCTTAACGGACCGCCGCCCCATCCGTTCTCAGCATCGTCCGGAAGAGAGCTTCCGAAACGAACCAAGACCCTGACAACGCAGACTTCTTCCAACACTGGGGATAGCAATGACCGTCATCAACACCAATATCAGCGCCGTCCGTGCCTCGAATGCCTCGAACGCCGCCAACAAGCTGCTCGGCACCGCCATGGAGCGTCTGTCGACCGGCAAGCGCATCAACTCCGCCAAGGACGATGCCGCCGGCCTCGCCATCTCCACCTCGATGACGGCGCAGGTCCGCGGCATGAGCCAGGGCATCCGCAACGCCAACGACGGCATCTCGCTGGCCCAGACCGCCGACGGCGCCCTTTCGGAAGTGTCGAACATGCTCCAGCGGGTGCGCGAACTGGCGATCCAGTCGTCGTCCGGTACCTACCAGGACAGCGACCGCGATGCCATGCAGCAGGAAGTCACCGCCCTCACCGACCAGATCGACGACATCCTCACGCAGACCACCTTCAACGGCAACAACCTGTTCGCCACCACCGGCAGCGACGTGACGTTCGACATCCAGACCGGCGCGAACTCCGGCGAAACGGTGACCCTGACGTCGAGCGTGATCGACGGCAGCAACCTCAACGCCTCGGCGCTCGACGTTTCGACCAGCAGCGCCGCCTCGGACACGCTCGACTTCATCGACGATGCCCTGGAAGACGTGAACCAGACGCGCGCCTCGCTGGGCGCCGGCCAGAACCGCCTCGAATCGGCGATCAACAACCTGACGAACAACGTCACCAACCTGTCCGACGCCAAATCGCGGATCGAGGATGCCGACTATTCGGCCGAAACGACCCAGATGGCCAAGGCGCAGATCCTCAGCCAGGCCTCCACGGCCATGCTCGCCCAGGCCAACCAGGCCCAACAGAACGTCCTCAGCCTGCTGCGCTGACGGCTCCGGACCCCGGCAGGGTCGCAAGCGAAGAGACGGCGGGCCGCAAGGTCCGCCGTTTCCCGTTGGTCGGACCTTGTCGGCTCGCTCTTTTCATCCGCCGCTCTTGCGCTTCGTGCACGATTTCGTATGTCCCGAGTTCAGCGTATCTCGGGGGAAATCCGCGTGAAAATCCGTTTCGTCATGATCGCCGCCCTGGCGACAGTACCCGGCCATGCCTTCGCCGGGGAAACCATTCTCTATCAACCGACGCCGTCCTGGGTGAAGCTTGCCGCAATTCCGGCCTCGGGTGCGGCTTCAGGGGCGGGCGATGCCCCCTCCCTGCTCGTCTACGACACCCAGCAGCGCGTGGAGAACGGCCAGCTCTGGCAATATTCCGACACCGCCGCCAAGATCGCCTCGCCAGAAATGCTGGCGCAGTTCTCGACCGTCGGAGCGCAATGGTCCCCCGACAAGGGCGACCTGATCGTCCATGAAATGGCGATCATCCGCAATGGCGAGACTATCGACCTCCTCGCCAAGGGCATGAAGCTGGATGTCCTGCGCCGCGAGGAACTGCTGGAGCAGCGCCAGCTTACCGGGATGCTCAGCGCCACCGGCGCGATCGAGGGCCTGCGCGTGGGCGACGTGTTCCGCATGCGCTATTCGGTCACCATGCGCGATGCCGTGCTGAACGGACGGGTGCAGTCGATCTCCGGCCTTCCGGCCCGCCCGCTACGCCTCGGCGCCGGGCATCTCCGCGCGATCTGGCCGGCCTCGGAGAAGGCCAAATGGCAGTTCCTTGCCTCCGGCATTACCGCCGCGCCGGTCCGCCGGGGTGACACGATGGAGCTGGACCTTGTCCTTCCCGTGCCGAAGCAGCCCGAAATGCCGGGCGATGCCCCGGCGCGCTATGCCTCGCTTGGCCTGTTCGAGCTTTCGACGTTCGCCGACTGGCCCGACGTTTCGCGCACGTTCTTTCCGCTCTATCGCCCCAAGGGCCTGATCGCGGACGGTACACCGCTGGCGGCGGAGGCGGACAAGATCGCGGCAGCCTCTTCCGATCCGCTCGCCCGCACGCAGGCCGCGCTGCAACTCACGCAGGACCAGGTGCGCTATCTGGCGCTCAACATGAACGCGGGCAATTATACGCCGCAGAGCCCGGAAGAGACCTGGAAGCTGCGCTACGGCGACTGCAAGGCCAAGACCCTGCTGCTGCTGGCCCTGCTGGATCGCCTGGGCATCGAGGCCGAGCCCGTGCTCGCCAGCGCCCGCGGCGGCGGGCATGCCCTGCTCAAGCATCTGCCCAGCGCCGCCGTGTTCGATCATGTCTTGGTGCGCGCAAGGCTGGACGGACCTAAGCTGGACGGACAAAGCCTCTGGCTGGACGGCACCGGCATCGGCAGCCGCCTGGAGGACATCCACGACACGCCGGACCTCGGCTACGTGCTGCCCCTGCGCGCGGATGGCGCCGAGCCCGAACGGATCGTCACCCATGCCAATGCGCGCCCTTCGGTGGACCTCGCGATCACTTATGACGAGAGCACCAGCATAGACCTGCCGCCCGCGCTCGACGCGAAGCTTACCCTGCGCGGCCCGCAGGCGCTGTCGCTGGGCCTGGCCGCCAATGCTCTCGATCCGGAGCAGCGCGACGAACTGGTGCGCCAGCAATTGACCCAGGCCGTCGGCGAAGGCCTGTTCACCGACCTCTCGCTGGAAACCTCCACCGCCACCGCCACCACCGTGCTGAAGGGGCGCGGCATCGTCACCGGTGCCTGGAAGTCGAACGACCGCCAGACCGTCCGGCGGTTCAACGGCCTGCTGAGCCAGTTCAGTTTCGCGCCGGACCGTGCCCGCGCGGAATGGCGAGACATTCCCGTCGCCACCATGTCGCCATTCGCGATCGCCTATCACGTCACGGTCCGTCTTCCGGACCAGGGCAAGGGCTATGTCCTGGAAGGCGTCCCGGAGATCGACACCACCCTGGGCGGCACCCGCTTCGTCGGCCGAGCCCGGCTGGACGGCGGCACCTTCGTCTATGAAGAGCGGAGCGACAGCACCGGCGCCGAGGTCGCGCCGGCGCAAGTCGCTGC